>NZ_JBMDIO010000035.1:0-53224 GCF_057808725.1 Novosphingobium sp. FG90 | reverse complement strand
ATAAGGCCCGGCACCGCGTTTGATCGTCCAGGCCAGTTTCCACTTCTTCCAGAAGGGACGGCCGCGCGGCAGCGTGAGAGCGAAACCTGCAAAGCAATCGAACATCCATGCCAGCGCGATGCCGCCCATCAGCCACGCGCCCCAGTTGCCGGGCATGGTCAGCGAAGAGTGCAGCCTGTAAAGGAAGGGGATGAGGCGGAGCCGATCGAGGCCGAAGACGCCATTCATGCGCCTGCCAAGGATGGCGCCGGTGCCCGGGTCCACGAACAGCTGATCATAGGCGAGAGCGGTATCGCCGCCCCTGGAGCCGACAAACGCCTGGGCACTCTCGCCCGGCGCCGAGGGAAAGACGAGCGTGAAAATCTCAACAGCAGGATCGGCGTGTTCGATCGCCTTGGCGAGCCGCGAGGGCGACAATGACTGACCCGTCCGTTCGATATGGAACAGGCTGGGATTGAGCCAGGCGTCCAACTCGGACTGGAATGCCACTATGCTGCCGGTCAGTCCGGCGATGACGAGAAATCCCGCGATCGCCAGACCGACATATCGGTGAAGGATGACCAGCAGCGCGCGCATGGCCGGCGCCTAGAATCCCATTCTGGCCGTCAGCATGACATTGCGCGGATCACCGAAATAGCTCTGGCGCGACCAGCCCTCGATGCGGGTATAATATTTCTTGTCGGTGAGGTTTTCGCCCGTCAGCCGCAGGCTGAAGCGCTCGCTGAACTGGTAGCCGATCTGGGCCGAGAGCAAGGCATAGGCTTTCTGCTTCCATTCGAGATCGCCGGACCCGGCATAGATCCCGCTGCTCACATTGACGCCGCCGCCCAGAATCAGGCCGCGGCCGGTTTCCTTGCTGAAATCCCGCACGGCCCATAGCTTGAGATCATGCTCGGGGGTTCCGGGCGCGAAAACCAGGCCGGGCAGTCCTTCATCGGCGGTCAGATACCGAGTCCGCGTATAGGCATAGCCCAGCGTCACATTCCATCCGGTCGCGGGTTCTCCCACGACCTCCGCCTCGAAGCCCCGACTGCGCACCTTGCCCAGCGCCACCGACGCATCCGGATAGTCCGGATCGGTCATCGCCCGGTTACGGTCGATGATCTGATAGAGCGCCGCATGGCCGGTCAGCGCGCCGTCCAGGAACTGCCCCTTCAGTCCCAGTTCGTAGAGAGTGCCAGTGCGGGGCTTCAGCAGATTGCCGTCCCGATCGACGCTGGTCTGCGGAACGAAGGTCGCTGAATAGCTGGCATAGGCTGACAGCTCCGGCGTGATGTCATAGCTGAGCGCGGCATAGGGCACGAGCCGCGCCGATGCCTTGCTGTCGGCGCTCTGCCAGTTGGCCGACCCTTTGTACCAGCTCAGGCGGCCGCCCGCCGTCAGCGTCAAACGATCAACCAGCTTGAAACGCGCATTGGCATAGAGGCCCGTCTGAATGGTTCTGGAGGTCGTCGGCCCGTCATCCTCGAACGCAGGCTCGGGCGTCGTCGGATCGGGATTGAAGATGTTGCGGGTGATGACCGGTCCATAGATCCAGCGCGTGTAACTGCTGTTACGGCTGTGGTTGACGCCGATCACAAGGTTGTCGGCGCTGGTGAACAGCGTCGGCAGCGTCAGGCTGAGATCGACGGCCTCGTCACGGGAATGCCCGTTGCCCGCGATCTGCTGGATATCGACGTTGCCTGTCGCACGGTCGATATAGCTGTCGGTAAAGGCGCCCGACTTGAAATTGTAGGCACGGTCCGTTCGGTCGCCGCGCAGCCGGATCATCCCGCCATTGTCCAGATGATGCTCGACATCGACGAAATAGCGCTCGGCATCGTCGCGTTTGCGATCCCAGAGCGAGCCCATATAGACGCTGCGCCGCCCCATATAGAGGCCCCCGTCATCATAAGTGGGCAGGCCGAAGATCGGCCGCGAGGGGCCGCCCTGATGGATCGCGCCGACAGAAACGGTCGTGTCCGGCGTAATGTCATATTCCAGCGTGCCGTAGAGCACGAGCTTGCGCGCGAAGACATGGTCCATGTAGCTCCCACGATCATCATAGGCCGCGACAAGGCGGCCACGCAGGCTGCCGCTGGCGTCCAGACGGCCGGTCACATCCAGTTCGCCGCGATAGCGATCCCATGAACCGGCCTGCGCCATGATGTTGACATGCGTATCGGCGAGCGCCCGCTTGCGCACCAGATTGACCGCGCCGCCCGGCTCGCTGCTGCCCTGGAACAGCGCGGCGGGGCCACGGACCAGTTCGATCCGGTCATAGAAGGAAATATCGAAGCTGTCGGTCGTCCACGCCCCCTGCGTGTCGGCCGTCTGCAAACCATCGACCTGCAAGGTCGTGATGTTCATGCCGCGGGAGGTGAAACCGAAATTGCCGAGACTGTATTGCACCACCTGAACGCCGGCGACCTGCTTCAATCCATCGGCTACGCTATTGATGTTGCGGTCTTCGATCTGCTGCCGCGTGACGACGCTGACAGAATTGGGGATTTCCTTGAGCGACTGTGCTTGCCGGCCGATGGTGACGGCTTGCGCGGCATAGGATCCCGTTCCCTCGCTCGCCAGCATGGCGTCACCGCTTCGGGACGTGCCGGCCGCGCCCTCGACCTGCACCGGGCCGAGCTGGATGGCGTTTCCCGACGATTGCGGCGCCGTCTCGATCTGGACGCCGTTGCCCACGAAGCGGAACGTCAGGCCGGTTCCCGTGAGCATCTGGCTGAGCGCCTCGGCCGGGGCCAGCTCGCCCTTGACCGCCGTGCTGGTCTTGTCCTCCGTGACCGCACCTTCCGCCGTCACCTGCAACCCGGCCTGACGCCCGAAAATCATCAACGCCTGGGCAAGCGACTGCGACGGAATGTCGAAGCCGCGCCGTGCGCTGGCGCTCTGCGCCGCTGCCGGCGTGGCGACCAGGCCGGCCATCGCTGACGTCGCCATCAGGACTGCGCCCATTACCCCAAAGCGACGCCCGCGCCGCTCAGCACTCGCAAAACCCCCGAACATTGCAATCTCCACCTCATGTTACCGGCGCAGTTGCGAAGCATTTGCAATGCGCTCTCGAGGGCAGGATGCTCGGGACGGGCGCTTTTCCAAAAAAAGTTGAAATTATTTCGGGCGGGCGGTCCTGTCCGCTGTGCTTCGCGGACAGGAGCCTCAGTTTCCGCTGACGATCAACAGCCACGGCGTGATGCGCGTGATATGCCCGCCATAAGGCCGCACGATCATCTCCAGAGCCTTTTCGGGGTCTTTGACGTTATAGATGCCTGTCACGCGCCGACCGGCAAGCCGGGCGTCGTTGAGGACTATCCGGCCGCCGAACCATGGGCGGATTTCGTCGACGACGCTGCCGATCGTGCGGTTCTCGGCCAGCGCCTCGCCTTGCCCCCATCCGCCGACCAGTTGCGGCGCGAGTTTGCCGGTCTCATCGTGATGGGCGCCGTCGATACGAACCCAGTCGCCGGGAAGGAGGTCATGGGTAGTGGCAGGCACGTGCCCGGGATCCTCCACCCGCACATGTCCCCGCGCTACGGCAACGCTGGTAGTATCGCCCAACATCCGCACGTCGAACTTTGTGCCCAGCACGGTCGTCGTCACCTGTCCCGCCTCGACCCGGAACGGGCGAGAGGGATCATGCGTCACATCGAACAACGCTTGCCCGGAGAGCAGGCGCACGACGCGCCCGCGATCGCTGTAATCGACGGCGATGGCGCTGTCCGGCCCAACCTGCACCATGCTACCGTCGGCCAGACGCACCTGTTCGACGTGCCCCGCGCCCGTGATGTGATCCGCCCGCAAATGCAGGCTGACGATTGGAAGCGCCAGAACGATCGCGCATGCGGCAGCTACGGCCCCAGCGGCGATCTGGATGCCCCGCCTGCGCTGCTCCGGCGAGCGGCGGCGTGCAGATCTCCGTCCCCGGCGCTGTCCATTGCCAGGCAACGAATAGGAGCGCCAACCGGCAGGCGCGCGCCCGGCCACCTCCATGGTTTCGCACATATCGGTCCACGCTTCACCGTGGAGCGCATCGGCGCATAGCCAGTCCGAAAATTCGGCTTTCAGCGCCTCATCGTGCTCCTCCTCGCGGAGACGGACATACCAGTGAGAGGCGTCCCGGCGCGCCTCGGCCCCATCAAGCGCCATGGCCTGCGCATCCCACACCAGCCTCGGGAAGAAGCGCATACAAGGCGGGCGCTGGTGGCGGCTCATAGTGCCTAGATGCTTTTGCGCTGCGGTTTTCCAAAAGAATTTTGTTCGCGCCTCTCATTCCATGCCCCGTTTGCGCCGTTCGTCGCAAAGCTGCATCGCTTCGGTCACCAACAGATGTGCCAGCGACGTAGAAATACCGAGCCGCGTTGCGACTTCGCGCAGCTTCATGCCCTCGAAATGATACATTTTGAACGCCGCGATCTGCCTTTCCGGCAGGGCGTCCACCAAGTCCATCACCAGCCGCAAGTCATCACGGGCGATAAGTTCCGCTTCTGCCGACGGCGCCTCGTCGGGCAGCTGCGCGACGGCAGCCGTCATATCACCGCCGATGATCTGACCCTCGTAGCGGCTGCGACGTGCTTGCGCGAACACCAGATTGCGGACGATCCGCTTGAGATAACCCAATGGCTCGCGGATGGGTTTGCTGGCCGGTTGCCGGTCGAGCAGCAGCCAGGCGTCCTGCACGATATCTTCGGCCACGACAGGATCGCCGGAGAGTCGGCCCGCATAGGATATGAGCGACTCCCTGTGCGACTTGTAGAGGCTGAGAGCAATCGGCTCCGACTTCAACGCCACATCCTCGAACACGCGAAGCCCGCGCGCAGGAAACAAAGGCCTAGTTGCGAGCGATTATCAATAACCATGTAGCGGCGGCGGGCGGATTACGCAATGCTGAACGTTGGCATTGGCGGCGGGATTGATGGATTCGAACAGCAGTACCCACCCATGTTTCGCGCGAGGACCCGTGGTCAGCGTCCAGTTATCGCCCATGATGTTATGGACGATGCGGCTTCCCGGCCAGGTCAGCAGCGAGGGGATGACGAGACCAACGCCCTTCCCCGCTCGCGTCGGCGCATAGCAATGCACATGCTTGGGGCCGTCATGGCGCAAATAGTGCTTCTCATGCCAGCAGCAGCGTAGGCTCCTGTACGAAAGCTTCAGGAAAACATCAGGCTGGCGTTGCGCTGAGCCAGTCCATCGGCAACAACAATCCCTCCGGTCCAGCGCCCCAATGGATCCTGATAGCGGAACTGCATCGCTTTGAGGATTGGCCCGAAGCGTTGCCTCAGAGCCGCAGCGCCAGGCTGGACATGCACATTGGCCACATAGCCCGTGCAATAGGCTTCAGCCGCGATGGGATAGAGGAGAGCCGAACAGATGATATCGCAGATCTGGATACCGGCGTGGTTCTCACTGTGTCCGAAGGTCGGCAACTCGAGAATGCGCGTATAAACAGTCGATGAAGCCCGAAACTTCTGGGTGAAGACCGAATGCGCGACATTCACGTTTTTGAGATGGTCGCGACTGTCTGCAATGCAAAACCCAAGAGTATCCTCAGTCGACAGGAACTGGTCAAAATAGGTGTAAAGCCCCTGGATCGAGGAGGTGTAGACGGACTTGCCATTGAAAGGCTGTCCGAGCGCCTTGATCCAGATCCGGGCAATCAGGCGCACACCATGACTCTGCAGCATGGCGAGTAACTGATCGAGAAAGCCCGTTGCGTGGCGGCGCTGGTTGCGTCCCGATCGTGTCAGGTTGCGCCGAAGATCCCCGCCCTTGATCTCAGGGATGATTCGGTCGAGATGGTTGGAGGAAGGGTAAGGCAGGCCTGGAAACCACCGGCGCTTGAGATCAAGGAAATCCTGGGTGACGGCCTCGAGCCGGCTGGCGTCGATGATCAGTGCGCCGAGCACGAGAACCGGCTGGTCATTTCCCGCAGGCAGGGGCGCCGCTGGCAGTCCTCCAAGATCCCCGGATTCGTCGACGTACAAAATGTGCAATGACGAACCCCCAAAACAGCTATGGCCACCGTGAGGTGGCCATAGGATTTGCTGCCCGACGAATCGGGACAGCGATTAGCGTTGCTTCCGTTTAAATGGTCCACAGTTATCCAAAAGTCAAGATTTGCCCGTATTTCCACGCCACCGCCGCCCTGAGAGGCGTTGGCAATGCCGTCCGTGGCGTTTGGAGGCAAGGGTCATGGCTGGACCTTTTTGGCGAGAAAATGTATGGATATTGTCATGACAATGCCGTGATCGGTGCGGCGATGAAGGACAAAGATGATGGCGCGGGCAGAGCGGCACGAGAGCGGGCGGACGGCGCGCAAGGATGATGTGATCCAGATCCGGGCGATGGCAGGCACCAAGGCACTGCTCAATCGCGCAGCGGCGATGCGTGGCCAGAAGCTCTCCGAGTTCATGCTGGAGAGCGCGCGCCGCGAGGCGGAGAATGCCTTGCTCGACCAGCGCAGCTTCTTCCTCGACGATGAAGCCCATGAGGCCTTTGTGGCGCTGCTCGATGCGCCGCCTGCGCCCTCGTCGAAGCTCGTCGACCTGATGGCGCGCAAACCCGCCTGGGATCACTGAAGCGCTAGCGCGGGGATTATATGCCGGAACTATCGGTCACTGCGCCGGCGCCGCTGCGTGCCGATCATCTGGTTGTCGACTTTTCGTGCCAGACCCATGAGGCGCTGGACCACTGGCTGCGTGAGCGGGCGCTGACCAGCGAGGGGCTCTCGGCGCGAACCTATGTGATCTGCGCGCGCGACGAGCCGCAGCGGGTGGCCGGCTATTACACGATCACCACAGCCCAAGAGCATCGGGCGGTTCTGCCCAGCGCGAAGCCGCGCAAGGGGCAGCCGGACAGGGTGCCCTTGCTGCTGATCGCGCGCCTCGCGGTCGACGCCCGGTGGCAAGGAATGGGTCTTGGCGCCGATCTCCTCGCCGACGCCTTGCGCCGCTGTCTTGCCGCGTCGGGCATCGCGGGCGCGCGCGCCGTCATAGTCCATGCAATGGACGATGCGGCTGCGTCCTTCTACGAACGCTATGGCTTCTGCCGCTCGCCGCTGGGTGAGTTGACGCTCGTCCTGCCAATCGAGACGGTCCAGGCGATCGCCGGTTGAAACAGGATCATAGTCCGATCCCCCGACCGCGCCCGAGCGACCAGTCCACGCCGCCGCCAGGCTGCATGGTTCCGGTGATATGCTGGCCCAGATGCTGGTCGAGCGCCGGCCGCCAGGGCACGAGCTGGAAGCCCACCGCGTCGTCGATCATGGCGAAGCGCCCCGAAGCCAGAGTGACGCGCTCGCGATAGACGCCGCTCACATAATCGCCTGGCCCCGAAGGGCGATGGGCAAGGCCGGTGCGCTGCGCGATGGCGTCGATCTGCTGCTCGATCTCCTTCTCGCGAAGCGTCGCGATCAGATCACGCGCGAACAGGAAACCGGTCCCGCGCCGCTGGGCGAGCCCCTGGGTTTCGAGATGGCGGGCGCGCGCGTCCATCGCGTCGCGGACCTCCTGCCCGAACCCGTTGCCGGTCGCGACGGACTCGCGCGCGATGAGCTGACGGTCGAGCCAGGTCGCACCCGGCGCTTGTACCTGCTCGGCCAGCGTAAGGTCGGAGCGCGTCGCCAGCGACAAACGACTAATGCCTTTCACGTCCTGCCAGACCCGTGTCTCAACAATCGCACCGGCTTTGGCGTCACCGGTCATGTCGATGTCGCCGAAGCGCAGATGATGGGTGCGGCCGTCCGCGCCATCGATCACGGCATAGGCCGAGCCGGCCAGTTCGTCATGAAGGCCGCGCTCGACCAGCCGACCGATGATCGGATCGGCCGGCGTCGCCTGATGCAAGGCGATGCTGGCGGGATCGAGCGCGCGGGCCTGCCCCTGCATCGCCCGATGCATGGTCTTGATGATGTCGGTGCGGATCGAAAGATCGCGCAAGGTCTGCTCCGCGTCGGCGCGGAGCGTCCAGACTGCCGGCCCCTGATTATTGGCGAGACCCAGCCGTTCGAGCTTCTGCGCCCGCCCGATCAGCAATCGGTGCATCTCCGGATCATCGCCCGTCTGGGGGCGCAGATCGACGACGCCCGCCATCTCCTGGGCCATGCGCTCCAGCCGGCGATCGAGGCTGGTCCAGCGATCGGCGTCGACTTCGCGTTCGAGTGCGCTCCGGATATCCTGCTCGCTGCGCGGCCCCAGTTCCAGCGTGACGCGGGCCTGCGCCCGATCGCGCATACCTTCGCGGATATAATCACGGTCGATGACGAGATCGGCGCCGGTGTCGTCCACCCCGCGCAGCAGCACATGGATATGGGGATTGTCGGTGTTCCAGTGATCGACCGCGACCCAGTCGAGCCGGGTACCGAGATCGCGCGCCATGTCGTCCATCAGCTCGCGGGTGAAGGCACGCAGGTCGGCCATGTCGGCCGCATCCTCCGGGCTGACGATGAAGCGGAAATGATGCCGGTCCTGTTCGCAGGTGTCCGCGAAGGCCTTGCCATCGGCGGCATCACCCCGCGCATCGAACAGACTGGCGTCGCGCCCGTCGCGGGTAACGCCGTCGCGCTTCAGATAGGCGATGTGCCGGGCGAGCGGCGCCGCGCGATAGCGGCTGCCACTGTGCCGCACGACGCGCGCCTTGATAACGACGCGCCGGGCGTTGGCGGGCGAACGTGCATTGAGGCGAGCGATACGGCCGCGGCCATGACGCCCGGTCCCACGCCCCCGCGACGGTCCTTTGCGGCTATAGCCCGCCTTCGCGGCCGCGCGCTTCACCTGGGCCGCGAGACTCTGGGCCTTGCGCCCTACCCCCCTGCCCGCGTCCCCGCTCCTTCCCGGCCGCACCTCGAAATCATCGTCGCCGATGATCACAGGAGCCTCGCAGATGGCGGTGCCACCCGCTGACGCTTTGCATTGACGCGATAATTCCGAAAACGCGCCACCCGGGGCAATGCCGAGCCACCCGGAAAAATCCCACAATCCCAACCACATAACGCCCCACAGGTGGCGTCCTTTTTATCTCGCCTTCCCTTTTTCCCTTCAATTCCTGTGACTTGCCTTCCTTTCCACCACACTACGCCCTGCGCCGAATGACGCCTGCGAACGCCAGCGCGGCTCATCGCTCGCTGCTCCCCGAGACGGGCGCGAACAGCCCATGCGAAGCGAGGGTGGAGGCGCGTGAAGAGCGCATGGCAGACTGAGAGGGTGGAGCGGAGACAAGCCGTTCGGCCTGCGCGGAAGGTGCTGCACCGGATGCCGCATCGTCGCTGTCCGGTTCGCCATCGCCGCGCAGCACGAACAGCGTCGCGCTGCGCCAGGAGGGCCCGGCCGGTGCGATCGGCGTGCGCGAAACTACCGTCAGATCGGCCGACGCGGCGACGCCGGATGTGCCGACCATCGGCGCGATCTTCGCCACATAGGCGATCGTTTCGGCGGGTAGCGAACGACCACGCTGGCGCCAGTCGTCGACGCGGCCCGGCCCCGCATTATAGGCGGCGAGCGCGCTGGACAGATCGCCATAGCGGTCGACCATTTCGCGCAAGTATGCCGCACCGGCGAGGATATTGGCGCGCACGTCCCAGACATTGCTCCCCAGCCCATAGCGCGCGGTCAGCGTGCTCCAGGTGCCGGGCATGAGTTGCATGAGACCCATCGCGCCGACCGGCGATGTCGCGTTCGCATCGCCGTTGCTTTCGACGCGCATCACCGCCCATATCCACGCTTCGGGAATGCCGAAGCGCTGCGCCGCCTCGGCAACATGCGGGGCGTAAGGATGCGCGGCGATGGAGGCGACCTGCGCCGCCGCCGTGCCGGGCACCAGCAGAGCGATGACCGGGAAGAGGAAGGAAGCCGTGCCGGCAAGGACCGATGCGGCAGTGAAGCGAATGGCGCGGCGATGGCAGCGCGAAGCGAAGCGAGGCTGCATCGTCCTATTCCGCTTTGGGACGCCGCAGCCGCGGCGACCAGAGCAGCACATGTGCGTCACCGTCGCGATGGGAGCGCAGCAGATTGGCGCGAACCGGGCGCGAGAAGGACGGGCAATCGAGCTGGAGCGCGATGAAGCCGCCGGCCTTGCCGTCATGGTTCCAGCCGGAGCCGACCTCCAGCCCGATGCCCTCGGGCGCAGCGTCGTCGGCGAGATGGATGCGCCAGTCGGGCGCGCGGCCGTGGCCGGTAAAGCCGGTCGGCACGAGCCGCAGCGGCACGTCGAGCGTGAGCGTCAGCAAACGCCCGACGAAGCCGTCGCCGGATTGTTCAAAGCTACCGATCTGCATGGGACTTCTCCTTTTGCGTGGGGAAATGGTCTGAGCGCGCGCTACCGAAGCGCCAGCGCAGCGGCGCGTTCGGCGTGTCGCGGGTGAGGATCGGCGTCGCGCGGCCGAGCAGGCCCGCAGCCGGAACGGCCCCAAAATAGCGCCCGTCAAAACTGTCCGGTGCGGCATTGAGCAGGAACAGCTCGCCATCGCGCAGCACATGGCAGCCGCGCCAGACCGGCAAGGGACGGCCGTGGCTGTCCGCGGATTTCGCTGTCGCGACGCGGCGCCCGTCGATCGTCACCGTCGCATCGCGGCGGCAGATCAGGGCACCGGGCCGCGCGGCGACATGCTTGAGGAGCGGCACGCCGACAGGCAGATAATGGCGCTGCGCCATGATCCGGCCAAGCGCGGGCGGCGGCATGACGGCGACCATGTCGCCGACCGCCGGTTCGCGCAGCGGATTGATCGCATAGAGCCCGATCGGCGCGCTGGCGCTGGCGTTCCAGAGCAGCAATTTTGGCATGGGCAGGATGAGCGTGCTCACCGCCATGCCGATCGCCACGCCGGTCAGATGCGGCACATAATAAGAGAGCGGAAGGCGGCTCATTGCCCCAGCGCCTTGCGCTTGAGCCATGCCTGATGGCGCTCCATCGTATAGGCGCGGAACGGCTCGCCGGCGGAAAGCCGGTTGTGGACGTGGCGCCAGTGATCGGGCGCGATATCGCAGGGATCGAGGCCTTCGGCCTCGACCTGATCGATCGCCTCGATCACGGTGCGTACCCTGGGCCAGCCCTGGATCGAGAGCAGCAGTTCCCCGCCCGGCCGCACGAAAGGCACGGTGGTATAGGGCTCACCGCTGCGCACCGCGCGCAATATGTCGATGCGCGAATGGACGGTGCCATAGTCGTTGGCCGACCAGCGCACGAACGCGACGACGGCATCGGGCCGGAAGGCAAAGATGCGTGTCTTGCGCGTGAGGATGCGTTCGCTGGCGATCCGGCCGAAGCGTATCCAGTGCTCAAGCCGCTTCTCGATCCAGATCAGTTCGATCTCGGTGCGGTCATGGCGAAGCGGGACGGCGATGCCCGAAGGCACGCGCGCGCCGGGCGGCGGCTGGGTCATGGAAGGTCTCCGGAAAGAGGCGGTGCAGGGAGAGGAGGTGCGCAACCGAACGGCAGCGCCGCCGCGATGCGGATGCTCGCGCGGCGCGCCATGTCGGCGTCGATTTCGCAGCCAATGGAGCGCCGGGCGGTGGCGCGGCAGGCCTCGCCGACCGCGCCGGAACCTGCAAACCAGTCGCCGACGTGACCGCCCGGAGGACAACTGTTGCGGATCAGAATTTCGAGCAGGCCGACCGGCTTTTGCGTCGGATGGATGGCACGGCCATGACAATTGCGTGCATAGATGACCGAGCGCATCAGCCGGGGACCGCCATCCTGGCTCACATAGCAGCCGGCATCGATCTGCCCGGTATGCGGCGGACGATGCTTGCGCCGGGCGGTGCGCGCCGTCGCGTCGGATGTCGTCTGGACGTCATTGTAGATGTCCGACCAGCGCGCATCGTCGCGATAGAATTGGACGATCAGTTCATGGACACGCTTGAAGCGATCGGCATGAAAGGCGCTGCCATTCTGCTTTTCCCAGACCAGTTCCTGCGCATATCGCAGCCCGGCAGCGCGTATCTCGGCGCCGAGCGTGAGGAAGCTGCGCAGCGAACCGAACAGCCAGAGCGATCCTGAAGGCGCGAGCGCATTGTGCGCGAGTGCGAGCCAGCCCTCGACACGCCGATCCCAGCCCAATGAGGTATCGTCATAGGGCGGGTCGGCCAGAATCATGTCGAACGGCGCATGAGCCGGCATGAGGACGCGACAGTCGCTGGTCAGCAACGTCATGGCTGCGCACCCGCATGGCCTTGAAGAGGAGACTGACCGTTGCGCCAGTCTACGATTAAAGGACAACCAGTCTCCGGTTTAAGGGGAAGATCAGTCACCGATCACCCCCAGTCTTCGCTTTGCCGAAAACCGACACATTCGAACGCCGATCGTCCACAAACCGGCAACCGGTTAGCAAGAGTCCGAAGGACTCTATTGTTAGCACCGTTAGAAGGGGCGGATTCGTCGCAGATTTCCTGCGAGTCGCGCGGGCTTGAGGTTTTTGATAGGCCAAGCGGACGGTTTTCAATCGGCCAGGTCGCGCGGTTTTTAATAGGCCATGTCTCATGGCCGGTTATCCACAGGCCTGAGCTTGAGCCGGCGCATGGCGCGGTCGAGCGGATCAACCGGGGCGGCGACGAAGTTCAGCCGCTCGCGGCCGAAGCCATATTCGATGGTGAGGATATAACCGGGAAGCGCCTGTCGGCGGACGATACCGCGCACCTCGAACGCGAATTGCTTCAATGGCGAGAGCGCACCTGACTTGAGATGCAGATGCGCGATGTCGAAGCTCCAGCCGCCAGGCTGATGACCGCCATGCTTGCGCACGATGCGGTAGAGCCAGCGTTCCAGGCCACCGGTGAGATCGAAATAGGCGCGGTCGATGGTCAGCACGAGCGCGCGATCGACGACGCCAGCATAGAACCAGTCGGGCAGGATCAGTTCGATGCCGAGCGGTCGCCCCTGGCCATCGGCCAGTTCGCGCCATTCGTTGATCCAGGAAAAGCGATGACGGCGGCGCTGGTGCTGCTGGCGGATCGACGTGGCGACCGTGGTGGACTGCAGCCGGTCCAGCGCGGCCTTCAGGCGGTCATAATGATCGCGCCCGATGCTGCGGCCTGTGAAGGCGAGGATTTCATGGGGGGTCGTGACCATCAGCCGTGAGGTCGGGCGGCCGGCATCGCGCGCTTCGACGATCTGGCTCGCCGCCCAGATCAGGACATCCGCGTCCCAGATGGTCGCCATCCCGTGTTCCGGCACCGCCTCGACCGAGATCCATGTCTCGCCCATCCGGAAATCGATGGGCGCGGTGCGTTTGCGCTTGGCGAGGCTGAAGAAGGGCCAGGACATGAGATCCTGCGCATCGCGCGGGGCGATGTCGCCCGGCACCGACCGGAACAGGTCGAGCTGGGCGCGTTCGCCGGAGAGGGGGGAAACGGCGCGCGACATCGCCGGTCAATCCTGCCGGAACCGGCGCTGCGCGGGCAGGACGGTGCCGACGCCGGGATCGGAGGTCGATTTGCGCGTTCCCCGCGCCGCCCAGGCGTCAAGATCGTCGATCGCATAGACGATGCGACCGCCCAGCCGGCGATAGACCGGGCCGGTGCCAAAGCAGCGATGCTTTTCGAGGGTGCGGGGAGAAAGACCGAGATGCGTCGCGGCATCGGGGGTCTTCAGATAGCGCGGCCGCACGATCGCGGCCGGATTGGGCTCGGCGAGATAGCGTGGGCGAGCGGCGGTGGGCTCGGGCTCCATGATCGTCCTCCTGACAAGAGCCGGCAGCAACGGCGCTGACCGGCGATGAGGAGGGCAGGATTGGCGAGCGCGATGGCGTCGAAGAAGGGACAGACAAAAAAAGAAATTATGTCCCTATGGGCCGCCCAGCAGGGTGCGATATCCTCCTTCGACGAGTCGCATGGCCTCGGCGAGCCAGCGGCGCAGGCGCTTGCGCTCGGCGCTGTCGACCCAGTCGCCTGACGTAATGCGGGCGCAGGACGGATCGACGAGCACTGCGGCCATGTCGCGCAAGGGAATGCCAAGACGCGCGCCATCGAGCAGGCGCAGGAGGATATGGAGATGCGATCGTCGTGCCAGCGTATCCCAAAGCCCTTCGGGAGAAGGCTCCCGCATCTCGCCGCCGATCCGCGCCATCAGCCATTGGGCGGTGCGGGCGCGTGTACGGTTCGACGGCTCGAAGGGCAGCAGGATCGAACCCCAGCGATCCGCATCGGGCTCGATGCGCAGATGAACGATCGTCTCGCGCTCGCCCATCATGGCATGGAGACCGTCCTCGCCCTCCTCGACGATGGTCAGGCCCTGCAACCTGCCCAGTTCGATCGGCGCCACGCCGGCGAAGAGCGCCGGCATGCGGCCGATCAGCACGGTGAAGCGATTGACGTCAGCGCGCCAGATGATGCGGCGGTCAGGTGCCGGCCGGGATGGATCGACCAGGAAATCGCAGCCCCCACCGCTGGGCGGTGACGGCTTCCTCCTTTCGATCGGGATTTTTCCGGCGGGCGATTTGATCGAAATCATGGTGGTATGCAGGATTGCGCCGCAGAAACTCGAAAGCGGCGATGCCGATATCGGCATTGTCGGGAAGACGCGCGGGTTCCTCCGCGCGCCAGGCGTCGGCTGGCGACATGGTCCCCTCCCTTATCTTTTTGGGAAGGCAGGCTATCGCGTCACGGGAAAGGCGAATAATGCGCCTCGAGGCGTCAGGGACGCTACGGGAAGGACTGTTTCAGTCCTTTTTCGGCGATTCGCTACGCCGCATTTCCAGTGCGGCCAGTTGCCGGTAGCCCACCTCGGTCATCCAGCGGGCGCGAGCAAGGTGGGCCTCATGAACCTGATGTGCGCGGACGGGCTCGCGCGCGGCGTCGATTCCGAACAGGGTTTCCACTGTGTGCTGCCAGGACGTGCCCGGCGCCTTCTCCGCATCGAGCAACTGGATATAGGTGTCGAGATGCGCGAGATCATAAGCGGTGAGCACATCACTGCCCGGCGGAGTGTCCTCGAAAGGCACGATCGACATGTGCAGACATCCTTCCCTCACCCCAAGGCTGACGCGTCATGCCGTGCGCCACGCGGCCAGACGCGTGCCATTTCCTCGCCTCTGTGAACCATCCATTTTGGATCGATTGATTTTAGCGCCTTGACAGCGCCCGGACGACTCTTTCGCCGGATGCTAGTTTTCACGGATTTAGAGAGGGTTAAGGCCTCGAACCCGGTGGCCAAATTATTTGTCGATGACGTGAGGGGAGCCTCGCCGGCGTCTCGCGCGAGTCGCCTGACTGCCATCGCGATCAGGTTCAGCAAGAAAATCTCCAGCCTGGCCTCATTCTTACTGGCAGAATCCACGAGAGCCCCTCCCGATAGCCATTGTCGGTGTTGGGAGTTTCTCTAATCTCCGTCGCCAAAAAGCTGAGCTTTTCGAGTTTCTTAGCGGACCGCATTTTGTCGGTAATTTGCGGACTGGGCCAAAAATGTTGGAAGAAGGCGAACCGACGTGAAGGTCGCGCTTCGCTTCGATCACGGCAACAAGCGGGAAAGAGCTCAAGAACCGTCGCCGAGTTCGGTATTTACCGACATAATCCGTTCATCTTCCAACAACGACAGCCATGCGGCACACTGGCTTTCAGCGCGTCATGTAGAGAATACTCCGTGGTTAAATACTCTTCAAGAGTGCGTGTTTCCGGTCATGGAAATCCGGGAAACCTTTGCCGCCAACCTGCTCAAATATCGGCGAGCTGCTCGCTTGTCGCAGGAAGAACTTGCCCATCGAGCGCAGATAGATCGCACCTACATCAGTGCGCTGGAGCGGTGCGTCTATGCCGCCAGCATCGAGGTGGTCGACCGGCTTGCACGGGAATTGGGCGTAGAAGCTTCTGATTTGCTGGTTCGCTTCTCCCCACCCGGTCATGAGGCATAGCGCCGGCCACGCTCTGTCATCATTCTGTATGAATTGTCCCGTGCATTGGGCGTCAGCCATATCGATCTGGTGCGGCCCGACGATTGACCTTGAACGCTGCACGCGTCGGGGCGCCACCCGGCCGGTGCCGGGTGGCGCCCTGTCCGGCTCAGTCCCGCGCGCGGCGGGTCTGCCGGTTCCAGACCAGATCATAGCCGCCGTCTTCTGCTGCGAAGAGCTGCGCGAAGATCGGGGCGACGAAGCTGGGATCGTCGAGCTTGACCGAGAGATAGGGGCGGTCGTCGCTGGTCCGCTTCTCCCAGGCGGCGCCCACTTCGGCGTCTCCCACATAGATGCGGTGGCTGGGCGCGTTGCCGCTGGCCTCGCTGTCCGGGACGAAACGAACCGCCTTGGCCTGAAGCCCGAGCGTGACGATGTCGCCCTTGAGTTCACCCGAGACCTTCTTGAAGCTGCCGATCTTTGCCATTGCCTTTGTTCCTTTTGCTTCGAGCCCGCGACCATCGCGGCCTCGATGCGCAAGGGGAGCCGGCAGGCGACGGGCGCCGCAGCCTTCGGCCCGCAGCGCAGCGAAGGACGGCCGGCTGCCGATTTTCTTGGATCCGCGAGGAACGGCGGCACGCCGGGGGAAGAAAATGGGCGGAAGGCCGTTGCGGCAAGCCCGTCGAGCGGTACGCGATCCTGTCGGCATGACGCGCATCGAACCGAGGCCGCTCTGGCGCGGGCGGGCAAAGGCGCCAACAGGCTGGCGATTCCGGCATCTGGAGGTCGGGTAACCAGGAGACAACGGATGCCCCGGTACATGGGTTAAGCCTTCCTTGGCACCGGACAGGGACGCCCGTCGCGTCCAGCCACCGCGTCACTGTGGAAGACATCGGGCCTGCCGCCCGGAATGCAGCCAATGACCGGCCTGTCGGCTTTGCCGCGATCCCTCCGTGCCCTCTCGCGCCGCCTTATTCGGCGGCGGGAAGCGATGGCATCATGGGCTGCTGAACCTGTCCGCCCGGCTCGAAGCCGGTCAGCCGGGTCCAGGCGGTGCCCGCGATCAGGGCGGCGCCCAGACCGCTCAGAATGGTGAGCGTCGCACCGGGATCGATCGCGAGGCCCAACACACCATGGACGGCCTGATAGCCGGCAATGCCCGCTGGCAGGACGAAGAGAAGCGCAAGCGCGAGCCGCAACAGCGGCGAGCCCGACAGCGCGAAGAGCAATTGCCCGGCGAACAGCGTCGCGAACCCGGCCGCAAAGCCGGCAAGGATCGCGGGCGCATAGCCGCAGCCGGCCCCGTGCATCCAGAAGGCAAGGCCGATGCCAGCGTAGAGGGGCAGTGCATAGACGGCGAGGCTGAAGAGCAGCCAGAGCATATAGAGGCCGGCAAACAGGCCGAGAACGAGAAAGATGGTCATGGATAGCGTCCTTTGCATGACGAATGATCGTCGGACGCGCCCGCCACCACCTCCACAGCGCTTGTCTTGCAAGAAGCAACATAGCGCCTGAAGGGCCGAAGCGAAACAGATATTGCGTCGCTTCGACAAGGCAGGGTCGCCTTTTCGATCAGGAAAAGGGATCATATTCGCGGACCAGTTCGGCCGGATTGCCGTCGAACTCGTCCCAGGGCATCACCGCATAGCCATTGCCGGTCCGCACGATGACCATGATCGTCATCAGCGTCTTGGCGAGGTTCCAGGCGAGCGACTGGGCGGTCTTGAGCGGCATGGACTATACTCCTGTCGGAAGGAGCGGAAGACCATCCTCCGCTCGACAGGTGCCCCGCCGGCCGGGGGCTGGCCGCAATCACCGCGCCGGGACATGTCCCAAGCGGCCGCACGCTTGCGTAGCGGACCCCTTGCGGGTTGATTGAAGGAGGCCGGACTTCGGCCACAGGGATCAGCGCCGACACACGAGCGAGGTTGGACTTTTGCGTTACGGGCAGGCCCCATGCCGCGCCGCCCGGTCGCTCGCTTATGGCGCAAAGAATCTGATGGTCAGCACATGCGCGAGCCGCGTACAGATTCAGGATGACCGCATGACCAGTTCAGGGAGACAATGGGCTTGCCGAAATCCTTATCTTGCGAGATTGAAACCAGGCTGGCCGAATTCGACGAGCTGATTGCGTCACCGAAAGCGAACGAGAACGCCATTCAGGCATTTCTCGAGGCGAACACGATGTTCATGCCGACGCCGGACATGCTCAACCATCGGGTCCACATGAACAGCGTGATCGCCAAGTTTCCCGTCGGCGAACGATCGACCGATTATGCTTATCTGACCAAATCCAGCATCGAGTGGCGCCTGGTGCTGGTGGAACTGGAAGACAGCAGCAAGCCGATCTTCAAGAATTCCAGCAAGAATGTTGCCTTCAGCACCGAATTCAACGACGCGGTCGCGCAAGTCGACGTCTGGCGCGACTATGTCCATCAACATCCCGATCGCCTGCGCGACAAGCTGCGTCCGTTGATGGTGCCTGCGCCGATGGCGCAGCACCGGCTGTCGGTCCGCTACGTGCTGGTGATCGGTCGCTCGGCGGAATTTGAGCATCATGATGCACGCAAATTGCGGCTAGCCGGTTATGGCGCCGAACGCGATCTCACCATCATGACCTACGACACCATCCGCCGGGAGGTCGCGGCGGGGCACAACAAGCCGAAAGCGGTCTTGCGCGCCAATAGCCGCGGCTATCGCCTGCAGTCGGCAGAAGCGATGCCGACGATCATGTTCGCGCATATGAGGCCGGCTGAACTCGAGCTATCGGACATCGCCGAAGCCGCCCTGCGCGCCGAAGGCTATGACATCGATGCCTGGAAGCGGAACGAGCCGCTGGTCTTTAACGATAAATGGACCCGCGATTCCGAGCCGGCCCTGTATGAATCCATGCATCCCGCTGTCCAGAAATTCATGGCGCGGCAGAAGAAATCTCGGCCCGGCGGCCATTCCGGTTGAACGGCCGCCGGGCTTTACAATGGCGATGCAGAACCAAGGGCAAGGTTCCGGCCCCACCCGAAGGCGGGGCCGCCGCAGGCCCTGGGGGTCAGGCCGGCGGATTCCAGATGATGACCTTCTTCGTCGGATCGTCGCCCGGCGCGTTGGCGATATTGCCGTAGATGGGAGCGTCGAACTCCGGCGCCATCATCGACACCGAAGTATATTCGGCGCCGGTGGTCTGCGAGAAGCGGTTCCAACCGCCGCCCAGCTCATATCCGGTCTTACGGCTGAAGATGCGGTAGTCGGGCTCGCTGTCCTTCACCTTGCGGCCGTTGGGGACGATGGCGATCGGGGCCTGGACGGTCAGGGTGGCGAGCATGCCCTCCATGCTGCCGTCATTCTTCACGGTGAGGTTGGCGATCGTGGCCATGACGAAAACTCCTTGTGGTTGCTCGGGGACCATCCCCGATGGCGCCCACAGGAGAGACCGGATGCCGACGTCACCGGAGCGTCAGCGCAGGGGAACCCCTTGCGGGTTGACGGAACAAGGCGGCCGAGGCTCGTATCAGGCGACAAAAGAGGGGTTGGTCTCCAGCAGCCCGGAGAAAGTCCGCTGTGGCCATAGCCGACCTGTCTGAAGATCGGTTGCAGTGGCGCATGCCTATCGCACGCCTCAGCCCCAGAATTGCAGGCCTTCCCACCGCCGCCCCAGGGGCATCGCATCAGCCCGCCGCGCATCAGGCGCGGCGCGTCGCCAGGTTGCGGCGCAACGCTTTCCCGCAGACCTTCGGCGATCGTACCGCTGTTCGTGCCGCATCGGGTTCGGCTGCATCGCGCCATCGCCATGGGCCGGGCCGGACGATATTCGGGAAGATCCGCTCAGCCCGGCCGCCGGAACGCCTCACGGGCGCGCTGCGCTTTCGCGCGGGTGACGCAGCCTTGCGCATGATCGTTGATGAGGCCCATCGCCTGCATGAAGGCATGGACCGTAGTCGGACCGACAAAAGCCCAGCCGCGCTTCTTCAGATCCTTCGACATCGCAATGGACGCAGGCGAGGTTGAGGCGAGATACGGGATATCCGCGCCCTGCGGCTCGAAGCTCCAGACATAGGCAGCAAGCGATCCGGCCTCGCGCACGAGGTCCTGCGCCCGGGCGGCATTGTTGATCACCGCCTCGATCTTGCCGCGATGCCGCACGATGCCCGCATCCTGCAGCAGGCGTTCGACGTCGGCCTTATCGAAGGCCGCTACGCTGTCGATATCGAACCCGTCAAAGGCCGCACGAAAATTCTCGCGCTTGGTGAGAATGGTCCGCCAGGACAGGCCGGACTGGAAGCCCTCCAGACTCAATTTCTCGAACAGGCGGCGATCGTCATCGACCGGAAAACCCCATTCGCTGTCGTGATAGGCGATATAGTCGTTCGACGCCGCGCACCAGAGGCAGCGTGGTTGCCTATCAGGTGGCGTGAACAGGACGCTCATGTCGTGTGACGCAAAGGGGCATCCAGACGCAGCGCCGTGGTTTTGCGCATGCGCCTCACCCTCGCGATCACCTGTGTCACGCGCGCAGGCGACAGGTTGAACTGGCGACCGAGCGCTGCATAACTGGCGCCTTCGCTATGAAGCCTTTCAAGCTCGGCGTTGCGAGCAGCCTTGCCCGTCATCGAAAATCCCCTGCTAGAGTCCGCCAGCCCGTGCGGCAGATATATGAGATAGGGCATCGACGTTCATGAGCGCAAGATTTTCGTTCTTGTTTCGTTTCAAATTCCGGATCACCCGGCCCGTTTCCGGAAATCCCAGACGCGGATGCCGAGCTTGCGGGCCTTGTCGGCGAGATTGTCCTGGATGCCGGTGCCGGGGAAGACGATCACGCCCTTGGGCATGTCCGCCAGCATCACATCGTTGCGCTTGAACGGCGCGGCCTTCTTGTGCCGGTTCCAGTCGGGACGGTACGGATCCTGCGGCACATTGCGATCACGTGCCCAGCAGGCGGCGATGCGTTCTCCGCCGGTCGAGGTCGCGCCGTGCCTGAGGATCATCGTCGGCAGTTGCTGATGGACCTTATCGAGCACTTTATAGATGCGCTGGTGATCGTTGTAGTCGGCGCCGCAAGTGAAGACGATGCGTACTCCCTCGGGATCGAGCAGCCGCTGCTTCTGATAGCCGCGCTTCTCGACATGCTTGCGGCTGTCGAGCACCGCCGAGGTCAGCGCCTTGTGGTTGACCATCGGCCCGGAACGGGGAAGCCAGGGTTTGCGCAGATGGATGCGGAACTGGTCGGCGGCGGCATCGCGGAAAAACTCCATCGTGTCGCGGCGTTCGATCATGGTGATGCCTTCGGCGATCGCGCGTTCCAGCTCGACCGACTTGACCTCGCTGCCATCCTGTTCGCGCTGCATGCGCTTCTGCGCCTGTTCATTGTCGTCAAGCTCGCGTTCAACACGTTCGCCGGCGCGGTGGAAGACATTGACGATGCCCCAGGCGAGATCCTCAAGGTCGGGTTCGATTCGCGTGTCGATCAGGCAGGAGACCAGGGCATCGAACATTTCGGCGACCGCGCCGCCGGCGATGCGGTCGTCGGGCAGCGGGCGATGATCGGGTTCATCATCATAGGGCCGGTAGCCGTAAAGCTGCATTTCCTGAAGGAGATAGGCGGTGGAGCCGGGCTGCGGATCCTGGGGCTGGTCATCATGCGTCATCGAAAGTCTTCCGTGCCTGTCAGCCGCGCCTCTCGCGGCCTTCGTGGCGACGGCCAGCGGCGGGCGGAACGGGACTGCACCGCAGCCCCTGGGGTGCGGCCGGAGCAAAGCGGAGGATGGCGCAGCGGGGGCTATTTTGCCTCGCGATGCAAAGGGGCTTCAGCCCCGGCGGAAAATAGCCCCCCGCGCAGCCATTGCCGTCCCGGGCCGACTGCCGCAGTCGCCCTCTCCCGAAGGCCGGTGGCGTGGCGTCTCCTAAAGGCCGGAGCCGATGGCGATGATCCACCAGCGCAGACGGTGATCCGCTGCTCCTCAACCGAGCGTCAGGAAGCGCGCGGCATCCTCGGCCCGCAGTTGACCTCGAAGCCCTGCCGCCAGACGCTCCCGCCCGAAGGCCATAAGGTCGTCGTTGAAATCGCCGAGCCTCGGTTCAAGCGGCACGATCTCGATCCCCGCCGGGATCGTTCGCTGGGTCAATGTCTTCAACGCCCCCGCGCCGGCAGGATCGTCGTCGCGCGCGACATAGAGGCGCTTCAGCCCTGCCGGGAACAGGATGGCGGCGAGATGGGCGGCGGAGAGCCCGGCGATCGCGGGCATCACCGGCATGACCTGGCGCAGCGACAGCATGGTCTCGATGCCTTCGCCGGCCATCATCACCGCGCCGGCACGCCCGAACCGCACCCCGTTTCCGAGCAGGTCGCCCATGGCGCGGCGGGGATAGGCGACCGGCGCCTTGGCGGAGCCGTCGAGCGCGAGCCAGGTGCGATGCGCTCCGGTGATGCTGCCATCGAGATCGGTGACCGCAGCGATCATCGCCGGCCATGCGGGACGAACATCGGGGAGGTCGTCGTCCGATGCCCGATACCAGCAATGCGGATGGAAGCGCAGCGCCTCGCACCCCGTGAGATTCGTGATGTGCCGGGACGCGAGATAGGTTCGGACCAGGCTGCTGCCGATCGGCTTCGATCCGCCATGAAGCCGCCGCGCGGCCTCGGGCGTTCCGGTCGGCGCCTTGCTCCGTCTGAACGGCTCGTTCTCGACCGGCGGCGGCATGGGCAGGCTCAGGAAATGCCGGGCCTCGTCGAGCGTCTCGCGCAGGCTGTGATGCGAGCAGGCCGCGGCGATCACGTCGAGCAGGTCGCCATGATCGCCGCTTTGCGCATCGGTCCACTTGCCCGCCGCCCCGCGCCCGTCTGGGGACGCGGAGAGACGGACATAGAGGCTGCGTCCCGGCGTGTTCCGCACATCGCCCACCAGCCAGTAGCAGCCTTCACGATGGCCCTTCGAGAGATAATGGCGACACACGGCCTCGGCGTTGTCGGCAAGAGCAACGGCAATCTGGCTGGCCGGACTTGTCAGCATTTTGGTGGGCATCATGGGGCTCCTCAGGCGGCCTTGCGCCCGGAGATCCGCTCGACCGGGAAACGATCGAACAGACGCTCCAGCACGCCGACGCCGACAGCCCCTGTCGGCACATAGAGCTTCAGCTTCCACGAGACGATCTCGGAGATCAAGCCCATGGATTTGAGGCGCTCGACGCCCAGATCGTTGAAGCCGGTCAGTTCGATCCGCCAGTCATTCATCGCGCGAACGCGCTGGAGCTTCTGGTTCTGCGCCAGAAGCAGCGCGGCTTCGCCCGACATCAGCAGCGCCATGGCTTCATCGCCCGTCAGCTTGACCGGGCCGTCATCATTGGCGACGCGCGCTGCCCAGGCCGGAGAGACGCGCCGACCGATGATCCGCTCGCCGTCATCGCTCTGCAACCGGTAAACGCGGGTCGATTCGTCCGGGAGCAACTTCCAGATCGGTAGCAACAGGCCCGAGACCATATGCAGCGTCGAGACCTCATGACTCGGCAAGCCGGCAAGCTCGGCTGCCCAGGCAGCGCTGAAGGCATCGCGCCCCACTTCCTCCCAGTGGCCGGCAAGCAGCATCTCGGCCGGGATCATGCTGTCGGTGAGTGGCCAGACCAGGCGCACGCGCGCATGGATCGCACCGTCATCATCGGTCACGCTGCGCGCCCGGCGCTGGATCGCGGCCTTGCCGGTCCTGGCATTCACCAGCAGCTTCGCGCCGCTTGTCTCGGCCTGTGCGAGGGCGTCGGCCAGCGACAGCGGGGTCAGCCGGTCCTTGCGCTCGATCGTCAGCAGCGCCGTCTGTGCGCCGGTGCCTGGATGAGTGTAGATCGGCGCGCGGCCGACGACGCGGAAGCTCTCGGCCTGCAAGGTCTCGAGGCCCACCTCATAGCTTCCCGACGCCTGCGCCTGTTCGATCCGGGCAGTGAGCAGACCTTCGAACGCCTCGAACAGCAGGTTCTGCATCGCGACGGTCAGCGCCAGCATGCGGTTCAGGAAGATGTTGATGCCGGGCAGCTCATCCTTGAGCCCGCCATCGCTGTCGAGCAGTGACAGGCCGGTCGCTGCCTCGAAGCGGGCGAGCGAGCAGCCCTCGACCTTGCCGCGCGCGAGCAGGACATAGAGCTGGCGCAGCGCATCGCGCGCATACCAGCTTTCCAGATTATCCTCGGGACGGAACATATTCTGCCCGCCGGTCTGGCGCTGGCCGCGCGTGATCGCGCCCAGCGAGTCCAGACGCCGGGCGATGGTCGAGATGAAGCGCTTCTGCGCCTTCACATCGGTCGAGACCGGCCGGAACAGCGGCGGCTGCTTCTGATTGGTGCGATTGGTCCGCCCGAAGCCCTGGATCGCGGCGTCCGCCTTCCAGCCCGCTTCGAGCAGATAATGCACGCGGCGGCGCTGGTTCACCGCGCCGAGATCGGCATGATAGGACCGGCCCGTGCCGCCCGCTTCGGAAAAGATCAGGATGCGCTTCTGATCGTTCTGGAAGGCGTCGGTCTCGAGCAGCGCCGCCGAGGCCGGACGGTTCTCGACCGCGAAGCGCACCGTGCCGTCGTCCCGCTGCTTCGGCACCACGCGCCGCGAGCGGCCCGTCACCTCCGCCACCATCTCCGTCCCGAAATGCTGCACGATCTGGTCAAGCGCACCGGGAACGGGCGGCAGCGCGGCAAGCCGCTCGATCATCGCATCACGCAAGCGCACCGACTCGCGGTTGACGATCGGATTGCCCTCCGCGTCATGGACCGGCCGGGACGAGAGATTACCCTCGCCATCGGTGAACGGCTCGTAGAGCTGCACCGGGAAGCTGTGCTGCAGGTAGGAGAGAACGCCGTCCCGCGGCGTGATGTCCACCGACACGTCATTCCACTCGTCGGCGGGGATTTCGGCGAGACGACGCTCCTGCATCGCTTCGCCGGTCGAGACGATCTGCACCACGGCGGCATGGCCCGCCTCCAGATCGCATGCGATGCTGGCGATGACAGCGGGCGTCTGCATGCTGGTGATGAGATGATTGAAGAAGCGCTGGAGCATGCCTTGGTAGGCCGACTTGGCCTGCGCCTTGGCCTGACGGTTCAGCGTGCCGTGACTGGCGCTGGTGACCCCGGCGGCTTCGAGCGCGGCGTCGAGATTGTTGTGGATCACCTCGAACGCCGAGGCATAGCTGTCGTAGATGCGCACCTGCTCAGGCGTCAGCCGGTGCTCGAGCATCTCATATTCGACACCGTCGAAGGATAGCGAACGGGCGGCATAAAGCCCGAGCGCCTTCAGATCCCTCGCGAGCACCTCCATCGCCGCGACCCCGCCATTCTCGATCGCGGTGACGAACTCCCCGCGCGTCGCGAACGGGAAGTCGTCGCCCCCCCAGAGGCCCAGACGCTGGGCATAGGCAAGGTTCTGCACCGTGGTCGCGCCGGTTGCGGAGACATAGACGATGCGGGCATTGGGCAGTGCATGCTGCAGACGCAGTCCGGCGCGGCCCTGCTGCGAAGGGGCGACATCGCCGCGTTCGCCCTTGCCGCCGGCGGCATTCGCCATCGCGTGCGCCTCGTCGAACACGATCACCCCGTCGAACTCGGTGCCGAGCCACTCGACGATCTGCTCGACCCGTGATTTCTTGCCGCCGCGCTCAGCCGAGCGCAGCGTCGCATAGGTCGTGAACAGCACGCCCTCGTCGAGCCGGATATCGCTGCCCTGCTTGAACCGCGAGAGCGGCGTCACCAGCAGGCGCTCCTGACCGAGCGCGGTCCAGTCGCGCTGCGCGTCCTCTAGCAACCGATCCGAGACCGATAGCCACAAGGCTTTGCGCCGGCCCTTGAGCCAATTGTCCAGGATGATCGCGGCAACCTGCCGGCCCTTGCCCGCGCCGGTGCCGTCGCCGAGGAACCAGCCGCGCCGGAAGCGGACACTACCCTCGCTATCCTCGGGCGCGGCGGTGACCACGTCGCAGGTGGCATCCACCTTCCAGGCGCCCGACATATGCCCGCTATGCGCTTCGCCCGCATAGATCACGGATTCGATCTGCGCGTCGGAGAGGATACCCAGCGTGGCGAGTTGCGGTGGCAGATGCGGCCGGTAAGAGGGCCTGGGCGGCGCGACGGAGGCCATCGCGGCGGACTGGACCAGCGGGGTCGGATGCGCGCCCGCGCCCGGAATCACGAGCGACTGGAGCGCATAAGGCTCATAGATACTCTCGCCGAGCCGGTCGGCGGGCGGCGTCCAGTCGATCGTCTTATAGACGAGTTCGACCGCTTCGGCCTCCGGGACGGCGGGAACCGAAGGTGTGGCCGTGATCGGTGCTTTCGCCGGAGCGCGCGAAGCCGATGCGGTGACCGGCAGGACCGCTGCCGGCGACGGCGTAACTGGTGCCCGCGGCGGCACGGTCTCCAGCACCCAGCCAAGCAGCGTGGCGGTATCGGCCGCTATGCCCGTGCTCGCCGGCAGCACCGTGGGATCGTCGGCCGGGAGCTTGTCGATCACGGTCAGCCGCGTGTCGATGGTCGTGCCATGCTTCGCATAGACCTTGCCGTCGATCGCGGCGGTGAACACCACGCGCGCGGACGCCTGCAACGTTTCGAACGCATCGCGCCAGGCCGGCGCATCGGGCGAACAGCTCGCGCCCGTGATCGCGACCAGCCGGCCACCCGGTTCGAGCCGGGCCAGCGCCGATGCGATATGGCGCAATGCCGCGTCCTTCATCGTGCGGTCGACATGCGCGACCGCCGAGAACGGCGGGTTCATCAGCACCACGCTCGGGCGCACGACGCCGGGCAGCCGGTCGTCGATCGACGCGGCATCATGGTTCGAGACGGCGATGCCCGGAAACAGAGCCCCAAGCAGTTCGGCGCGGGTCTCGGCCAACTCGTTGAGCGTGAGGCCCGCCCGCGCCAGCAGGGCATGGACGGCGAGCATGCCGGTGCCGGCCGAAGGTTCGAGCACATGATCGCCGGGCACGAGCACCGCGGCGACCGAAGCGACATAGGCAAGGCCGGGCGGTGTCGAATATTGCTGGAGCGCATGGGAGGTTTCAGAGCGGCGGGTGTGCGTCGGCAGCAGGGTGGCAATCCGTTCGATCAGCGCCAGCGCGCTGGCGGGCGCACGGCCGATGATCGTCTGGCCATAGCGGCGCAGGAACAGGATCTCGGCGGCCTCGCAGGCATCATAGGCGTTCTTCCAGTCCCACGCGCCTTCGGCGTCGGTCCCGCCAAAGGCTCGCGACATCGCCGCGCGCAAGGTTGCGGCGTCGATCGGTCGCCCGGCCTCCAGGCTGGGCAGGATGCCACGCGCGGCGGTGAGCAGGGCAACGCCCTGCGAAGCGAAGCCGGATGGAGCAAGGCCGGGTGCAGCCGCGAGGGGCGCGGCGCGAAGCGCCGCGTCGGACAGGGTGTGGGTCATGGGGGCAAGTCTCCGGGAGAGCGCGAAAGGGCGAAGCCCGCCGGACGCTCTCTCTAAGCCCGGCCGGGTTCCCCCTTCCCGGCCAAGCCTCTCCCTCTCACCCGGGCTCGATATCGAGGTCTTCCTCGACGCCCAGCGCCTTGAGCCGCGCATGATCGTCACTGCGCACGATCTCATAGTCGTCTGACCTGTGCGTGAAATGACCGGCCCAAACTTCGCCGAGTGTCGCCCAGACGCCATCAGGCCAGACGGCAATGTCGTCGCGGTGATAGGCTTGCGTGTCCTGGGTCATGGTCGTCTCCGTTCTCGTGCGGGACAATCCCCGCAGATGCCGGAAACAAGGGCCGGACGAGACCGTCACCGAGCGTCAGAGAGGGGAACCCCTCGCGGGTTGACGGACATGAGGCCGTACCTCTTGCCGGACGTCGGTCAGGCGGGATGGAGCCGTGCAGAGGCAGATGACCATGCCCGAAGATCGTGAACATGGCGGTCGCTTCTTCGCCTGAACCCGCCATGGGAAGCGGTGGAATGGCAGATCGCGCCCCCGGCGTCGCTTGAGCAGCTTTGGAGTAAAGGCTGCAAGGCGTTGAGCCAGGGATGAGTCGTGGAACCGCGACGCTATTGCGATTCGCTCGCAAAAATTGTAAAGTCCGCATCGTGCATGAAGGACGGAACCGTGGATCGACAGGGCGGGACTACCAGGCCCTTCGTCGAAGGGCGGAAATTTGACACATCCCGGTTTGGGGTGATTTTTCTGACGCTCGCACTCCACGGGGTGCTGCTCGCCGCCATTTCCGCAGCCTTCCACGTCGTTTTTCCGGGCGAAGTTCAACCGTCGCGGCAGCCGCTTGTGTTCGATCTTCAAAGCCATGGTTCGGCCCCTCGTCCTCAACCGGACGAAGGGATAAAGGGGACGATCGGCCGCACAGTCGCTCCGCGACCCTTGCCGCGATCCATGCCGGCCCCGTTGCCCGTTGCAAATACGGTCGGATTGCAGGCCCTGGCCGATCCACCGCTCGAGCCTACGGCCAATACGGATTCCGTCGATGTGGACGCTTATCGTCGCTCGCTGCACGACCGGATCGTCGCAGCCCGTGTCTATCCGGAAGCGTCCCGGCAGGCGCGTGAAGAAGGCAGTGCCCAGATCGCCTTCGTCCTGCACCGTGACGGGACCGTGTCCGACCTGGAAGTGGTGCAAAGCTCAGGCCATCGCTCACTCGATGCGGCAGCGCGCGATGCCGTGAGCCGGGCCGAACCCTTCCCCGTCATTCCTGCCGCACTTCCCGATCTCGTCGATATCCGCGTGCCGGTGGTCTTCGTTCTCGAACGCACGTCCGTCAGACAGGTCGCGAGCCGGTGAGCCAGAGCAGCCGACATTGGGGCCGACACGCCGGCCTTCATCATATTGGCTTGCGCCAATGGGTGCGTTCCAGGCTCGGCGGGCGGGCGGACGCGGACGATATCGCACAGGAATCCTGGCTGCGTGCGGGACCGGCCCTGGCGCGCGGAGGGATCGACAACGCGGAAGCCTATCTGAAGCGTGTAGCGTCGAACCTGATCGTCGATGATGCTCGCCTCACCAGCAAGCGCACGGAAATCATCTGCGATGCTCCCGAAAGGTTCGAGATCGCCAGCTCTGAGCCAAACGCTGAAGCGTTGCTCATCGAGCGGGAGCGGATGCGTTTGCTCTCGGAAGCGATCGACGACCTGCCGCCACGTTGCCGCGACGTGTTCCTGTTGCGCAAGCAGGAAGGTCTCTCCAGCATCGAGATCGGCAAACGGCTCGGCATCGGCCGCAACATGGTCGACAAGCATCTGCGATCCGCCATGATGCTCATCGCCGCCCGGATCGGGGAGGCGGAAGCGTGACCGGGACGCCCCTTCCAAAAGCGATCGCCCAAGCCGCGAGCGACTGGATCCTCCGCCGCGAGGAGGGCCTCAGCGCGGTCGACGAACATGCTCTGGATGCGTGGCGCGCCGCTGACCCTCGCCATGAGGACGCGCTCCGCCGCATGGAGGCGCTCTGGTATGATCTCGACCGTTGCGTCGAAACCCGACCGGTGGCCGCAGCCGTCACGCATCCGCGCCGCTTCGTGAGATGGTCCCAGGTGCCATGGGCCATCGCGGCCAGCCTGCTCCTGCTATGGCTCGGTCCGGGCGGTCACTGGTTCGCCCGCCTTGGCGCCGATTATGTTACCGAACCCGGCACCGTGCGAACCGTCGCGTTGGCGGACGGCTCTCAGGTCGTCCTCGACAGCGACACGGCTATCGCTGTGCATTTTACGTCAAGGAAGCGGGCGGTCAGGTTGATCGGCGGCCGCGCGCTTTTCGCTGTGGCGGCAGACAGGGACCACCCCTTCGTAGTGGAAGCTGCGAACGGCAGCGCGACAGCGTTGGGCACACGCTTCATTGTGGCGACCGATGGGACCACAGCCTCTGCGGTCGTCACCGAACATAGGATCGAGGTTCGGTCGGGAAATACCAGCAAACGCCTGGGGCTGGGCGACGCGGTCGACTGGCAGGATGGCGAGGTCGGCCGCGTCCGGGCAGTCGATATCGATGGTAGCCAGGCCTGGACGCGGGGAAAACTCGTCGCAGCTGGCATGCCACTCACCGATGTCCTGCGCGAAGTGGGACGTTATCGGCGCGGTTATGTCCTGGCCCTCGGCGAGGCCAAGACGATCCGGGTCAGCGGGGTCTTCGACCTTACCCGGCCTGACGATGCGATCGAGGCTGTCCGCAAAAGCCTGGGACTTCGCGAGACCCGGCTTACGGATCGGCTCATTCTGCTGCGGCGCTGATTTTTTGAGCGCGACACATACCCAAATCGGAGACCGTCCCGTCTTTGCTATTGAGTGTCGGTCGCATGTCGCGGCCGGCCGCAATATTCGGGGGAATGATGATCCGTCCAGCGTCCGCGCTCGCCTTGCTGCTGTCCACGTCGCTTGCTGCCACACCAGCCCTTGCCCAAACGACACAGACCACATCTGTCTCTGCCTATGCCATCCCGGCTGGCCCGCTCACCGCTGCGCTCAATCGCCTCGCGGAAGCGAGCGGACTGCAGATCTCCTATGAAGCGGGGTTGACCGAACGGCTAGCCACATCCGGTGTGGAGGGACGAATGAGCGCCGAGCAGGCGCTGTCCCAGCTGCTCAAGGGCACGGGGCTTTCCTGGCGCTGGCTGGACGGCCGGACAATTACCGTGGTCCGCGCATCCCGTGCCGCACTGGCGCTCGAGCCGGTTCTCGTCAGCGCGACGCCCGCTGCCGACGATAGCCGCAGCACCGCTTCCGAAAGCGCGGAGGGACGCTCCGCCCGCAGCAGGCAAGACATCATTGTGACGGCCGTTCTGCCCGACACCGCTGCGATCAGTGGGACCAAGCTTGCCATCCCGCTCATCGAGACGCCCCAGTCGATCTCGGTCATCGATCTCGACGAGATGCGGATGCGCAATGTCCTGTCGGTCGGCGACGCGGTCGCTTATAGCGCCGGCGTCTTCGCCAATGGCAAGGGCAACACCTATGGCGGCGATGCCGTCGCGGTGCGCGGCTTCGGCAATGACGGCACGACAGGCGCCGCCATCAACACCTATATCGACGGCCTCCGTCTTGGCGGCACCGGCTATGTGACGGCCGGGCTCGATCCATGGCTCTATGAGCGCGTGGAGGTGGTCAAAGGACCGGCATCGGTCCTGTTTGGCCAGTCGGTGCCGGGCGGACTCATCAACATGATCAGTCGCCGGCCACAGGCGGAGTTCGGCGGGGAACTGCTGCTCCGCTACGGCAGCTTCGATCGCAAGCAGGTCGGTCTCGACGTGACCGGCCCGGTCACGCAGGACGGCAGCCTGCTCGCCCGCTTTTCGGGGACGGCTTTCGAGACCCATGACATCTATTCCTATTCCGACAGGAAGCGCGTCATGGTGGCGCCTGCGCTCACCTGGCGGCCGGACGAGCGCACCAGTCTCACGCTGCTCAGCCATTACCAGCATGACGATTTCGCCGGATCGACGCTGAACTGGCTGCCGACGATCGGCACCATCATCGCCAACCCTTATGGGCAGGTGTCGCGGACGCTCTTCACGGGCGACCCCAATTACCAGCGCTGGGACCGCACGACGGCGTCGATCGGCTATCAGTTCGAACATCGTTTCAGCGACGCTGTCAGCTTCAACCAGGCGCTACGCTTCACGCACAACCGGCTCGACAATCAAAACACATACATCTCGCGCCTGACCGCCGATTTGCGCACCGCCAACCGGCAGGCCTTCGGACTTCTCGAGCATTCGAACGATCTCACCGTCGACACCCGCCTCTCGGCCCGGTTCATGACGGGCGGTCTCCAGCATCAGCTTCTCGGCGGTGTCGACTGGCAGCTGCTGAAGAGCGACACCTTGCGCGAGTTCGCGGTCGCACCGACGCTCGACATCTTCGCGCCAGTCTATGGCCAGACGATTCCTCCCCGCGTACAGTTCCGCGACCAGGCCTATCGCAACGAGCAGACCGGTCTCTATCTCCAGGACCAGATCGCCCTCGATCGCTGGCGCCTGCTGATCGGGCTTCGCCAGGACTGGGCATCGGGCCGCACGCGCGACAATCCCAGCGGTCTCAGCCAGACGCAAAAGGCTGACGCGCTCACCAAGCGCGCAGGCCTCCTGTATCTCTTCGACAATGGGCTGGCCCCTTATGTGAGCTATGCGGAATCCTTCACGCCGCAGGATGGGACGGACTGGCAAGGCAACGCTTTCGCGCCCGAACATGGTCGACAGGTCGAGGCCGGGATCAAATATCAGCCCAAGGGTGGTCGCAGCTTCGTAACCGCATCCATTTTCGACCTGCGCCGCCGCAATGTTCTCACCACCGATCCTGATCATCCGGACTTTTCCCGCCAGACCGGAGAGATTCGCATGCGCGGTTTCGAGGTTGAAGCCAATGTCGCTCTTGCCAAGACTTTCAGCCTGATCGGCAGCTACACGCTGCTCGATCCGCGCGTGACCAGCAGCAACGACAGCGTGAGCGGCATCAATCCGGTGACGCGGCAGATCGAGGACCGCGCCCAGCAGGGGCTGCGCCCGATCGCCGTGCCGCGCCATACGGCCGCTCTCTGGCTGAACTATGATGCGCCGGCCGGGGTCGGCGCCGGAGCGGGCCTGCGCTATGTCAGCGCGAGCTGGGGCGATGACGCGAACCTTTCCCGCGTACCGGCTTACGTCCTCGTCGACGCTTCGCTCCGGTTCGAACTCGGGCACTGGATCACCTCGCTCAAGGGCCTGCAATTCTCGGTCAAGGCCAACAATCTGCTCGACAAGACCTATGTCGCGTCCTGCAGCGGGATCGACCGCTGTTATTACGGCCAGGCGCGCAACGTCACCGCCGATCTCTCATGGCGATGGTAGATCGGCGCGGGCCATCGCGGGGTGCAGTGCTCGGCCGGACGATCGCAGCGCTCGGCGGCGGCTATCTGCTGGCAAGCCTGTGGGCGTCGCTCCTCGCCATCGCCCTGCCGGGCCCTGCCGTGGAAGCAAGCCTTGCTGCCTCGCTGTCGGCCTATATTCTGTTCGTCCTCGTCGCGCTCTGGGCCTTTGTCCCCAGGCGCGGCTGGACAGTCTGGGCAAGCGTCGCCGGCGCAGCCACGGCCCTGTTTGCGCTGGGCAGCATGGTCGGCCGATGAAGGACAGTTTCCGGCAAAGCATGGCCTTCCTCCATGGCTGGGCAGGCCTTATTCCAGGCTGGCTGCTCTATGCGGTCTTCCTCACCGGCTCGCTGACCTACTATCGGCAGGAGATCACACAGTGGATGCGGCCGGAGCTGACGGGCGTGACCGCCGATCCCAGCGCAGTACCCCATGCGCTCGCATGGCTTGGCGAACATGGGCAGGGGGCGACCCTGTGGCGCATCGACCTGCCGACACCGCGCACTCCCGTCACCGAAGTCCTGTGGAAAGGCGATGGCGGCTTCGCCTCGCAGCTGCTCGACCCGCGAACGGGCGGTCCACTCCGGGTGCGCGAGACCATGGGCGGCGACTTCCTGTTCTATTTCCATTTCGATCTCAATGCGCCGGGCAGCGGCGGCCGCTGGCTGGTCTGTTTCGCGGCGATCATCATGCTGGTGGCGCTCATCAGCGGGATCGTAACCCATCGCCGCATCTTCGCCGACTTCTTCACCTTCCGTCCCCGCAAAGGACAGCGCAGCTGGCTCGATGCTCATAATGTCGCGGGAGTCGCCGCGCTGCCCTATCATCTCCTGATCAGTTTCACGGGGCTAGTCGCGCTCATGACGATGTTCATGCCCTGGGGCATCGACAAGGCCTTTTCAGGCAATGTCAGCGCGTTCCGTAGCGCACTTGCGGAGCAGACGCCGATCACCTTCCCAGCGGGCCCCAGGGCGCCGCTTCGGATTGATGCGATGCTTACGGACGCGCGCAGCCATTGGCACGGCTCAGCGCCGGGGCGCATCCTTGTCGAGCATCCTGGGACAGCTGACGCCCTCACGACGATCGAACGGGCCGACCGCGATAGCATTTCCTATGATCTTGCCTGGCGGCGCTACCGGGCAGACGGCGCGCTCATCGACGCGCATGACAACAGCGGGCCGGCCGTCGCCGCCTATCAATGGCTCTACGGCTTTCACCTGGCGCGTTTCTCGAGCGAGGCGATGCGGTTTCTCTTTTTCGCATCGGGTCTGCTCGCGACCGCCATGATCGCCACCGGCCTCATACTCTGGGTCAAAAAGCGCGCGGCGCGCGAGGATAGTGCAGAGAATCTTGCCGCGCGGATCAATGTCGCGGTAATCGCAGGCCTGCCCATCGGCGTCGCATCGCTGCTGACCGCCAATCGGTTGATCCCTTCCGACTTTGCAGGGCGCGCCAGTCTTGAGGGGGCAGCGTTCTTCCTGGCCTGGTTGATCATGCTGGTCCATGCGCTCTGCGTTCGACCAGCCCGCGCATGGCGGCAACAAGGGGTCGTGCTCGGCATTCTGTGTCTTGCCACGCCTTTCATACCGATCGAACCGACCGGTATTGGTCTTCTTGCCTGGATAGCGCGAGGCAATGCAGCACCATTAATGGTCGATGGGGCGCTGCTGGCGGCTGGCCTGCTGAGCCTTTCGGTGTCCCTCTTTCGGCCCCAACGCGCGTGAACGGCGTGATGCAGATCGGCGTGGCGTTTGCGTTGCTACTTCTGTGCCTGTCGATGAAGCGGCACCAGCGCGACGTCATCGGACGGACGCTGCAACCATCACTGTCGCGCTCGTGCAGGCGGACGGGAATATTATTGCTTCTTCTGTCAGCAGTGCATGCCTGCATCGGCGGCGCCATGGCGATCTTCGCACTCTTGGGGAGCGCCAGCCTGACGATCGTCGCAATCGCTCTGCTCCTGCCTGTCTGCGGAGTTCTAAGAAAGCGATAGTTCCGACCAACAGCTGTTCGCTTAGTGCTGACGAAACAAAGTCGAAAGCCGCGACATAAGGCTGGCTCTGACCGGCAGGCATAGAAAAAGCCCGTCCCGATAACCGGGACGGGCTCCGCTCAGGCGGGAAGCATGGCGTGTCGGGCGGGATCGATCACGAAACCGTGTCGTCCGGCGCTATATTCGGCGCAGGGCACGAGCCAGGCGCGGGTTTGCAACGCATCGCGCCGACCACCATTCGCGGCGATGGTCTCGACGAAACCCGGATGCTGTTTGGACGTGACGGCGGAGATCACCACCCAGTCCGCCGCGTGTTCGCGCTCGAACCGCTGCCGGCCACGGGTGAACGAATCCTCGGCGCTCAGCACTCGGCCATGGACGGCCTCCCAGGCATCGGGTTCCCAGTCGCGAAGCGTCCGGTCGGCAGATCGTTTCTCCCGGTCGGTGAAGAGGTCGGGGAAGCCGACCGCCACCCGCGCCCAGTCTCCGTCTTCCTCATACCACCCGCCCTTGATCCGCAAGGCCGGATGCAGCGCGGCGTTGCGGGCGCGATCGAGCTTGAACCCGCCATGCGAAGCGGTGGAATGGCAGACCACGCCTTCGGCATAGATGGTCGCGCCCTGCGACAGGCCCCAGGGCGTCGAGACACGCAGCCGCACCTCCTTGCGTCCCAGGGCTTCGCGCTGGGTGAGATGGCGCGCGACATCCTCAACATGCGCGCGAAAGCCCGCGGCATCAGGCACGATGCCCTCGCTGCCATAGACATCGGCTTCGCGCCATTCCCCGATCGGACGCCGCAGCCGCCATCCCGACGCGAGACGCAGACCCGATGCGCCCGGCAGCGCGATATAGGCAAGGTCGCCGACCCGGGCCGCGAGGTGCCCGTCGGCGCTGGTGCCATAGTCCGGAAGGACCGCGCTCATGCTACCCTCCTGTCGCCATAAGCCAGCCTTGGCGCATGGTCGGGACCGTAACTGCGCGTTCGCGCGAAGCTCGGATCATCGGCCTCGTCGACCAGATACTCGGTGACCTCCTCGGCATAGTCGGCGTCGATCACGGCCGGATGGACCGGAATCAGTCCCACGGCGTTCCGGTCACCGAACACCACAGCGTCAGCGGCGCGCATGGCCGCGCGATGATCGCACGCATCGACCGCCACTTTGATCCGGATGGTCGCATAGACATGCACGAAATGACGCAGCCTGCTCATGCCGCCCTCCCGAGCCGAACGGGCGGCACGACGCTGTCGGGGGTCATGACCTCCTCCATGACCGCGCCATGATAGCGATGCTCCGCGGCCCAGGCCTCGGCCGCAGCAAAGTCGGGCGCGAGATGGTGCAGTTCCTCGCGGCCATCGCGGCGCGACAGGATACGGACCATGCCGGCCTTGGGCTGGTCGGCGATCTCGAACCGAAGCTGGCTGGTGACGGTGTAGATCCGGCGGACCACCATGGTGATGATGCCTTGGCTGCCATAATTGCCGAGATGGAGCGCGAAGGTCGCGGGCGACACAAAGCGGCCGGAATGACCGGCAGACCGCTCGACCAGACGCCCCATGCCATTCTCATCGTTCCAGGCGCGCAATTTGCGTGTGAACCTCTGGGGCGGACGCGGCTCGCCATTGGAGAAAGTGATCAGGCTGCCGAGCGGCGCGCTGTCATAGATATGCTGTGCGGACATTTTTATGCTCCTTGAAACGCGAAAGCCCGGCGCATGGCCGGGCTTTCGAGGGGGTGGTTGGGGAAGGGAAAAGGATCAGGCGGACGCGGCGCGCGCGAGCCGGATGGCGGCCATGGCGGCGCTGAATTCCAGACCGCGAAGCTGCTCGTCGAGGTCGAGCGTCGGGATCAGCGCGGCGCAGGCCTGGCGGATCTGCTCGTCGCTGACCGTGACACCGGCGGCATCGGTGCCCTCATAGGCCTGCTGGATATCCGCCACCATGGAGCGGATCTCGGCTTCGTCGAGCGTCAGCACGGGATGCTTGCCGTGCCCGGGCGCACAGCCAGGATCGCCATAGTCGGCGCGGTCAAGCAATTGCGCCTCCATCTCGTGGGTGGAACTCCAGAAGACATGGCCCGCCGTCACGACGGTGACACTGCCACCAAAACCATCGGGCTGCATCCTGGTGCAGGTCCAGGCGGAAGTGATGACGACATGATCGAGGGCATCGCAACGCCGCACGATCGGTTGGAAGATATGCGTCTCGTCCAGATCGGACAGGTCGAGTTCCAGTTCGACGTCATCGGGACCGGCCTGGGCCAGTCGATCCCGCACAAAGGCGGTGATTTCTCCCTCAACGATGGTTTCGGCGGCAAGCAGTGTCTTTGCCTCCGCAATGTCGAGCGAGACACTGCTCGACGCACCTTCGCTGGCGAAGAAATACAGCGCGTCGCCATCAGCCTCATGCTCGAACATGGCGGTGAGCAGGGCCAGTTCGAGCGGCGTAATCGCTCCGGCGGGAATGCTCGGGCGCACGACGGTCGGCGAATGGTAATCAGTCATGATCGGTCTCCAGATATGCAAAAGCCCGGCGCGACGGCCGGGCTCGGTGGTTAAACAAGGTGAAGGGGGGCGCCCGGCTACCCCCAGTCGAAGACGGGAAGTTCGTCGATCTCGTCTGCATCGCGGTCGAAGTTGATATATTCCGCGCCGAGCGAGCGGGCGTGCGCCATGATCGCGGCAAGATCGTCCGGTACATCCTCGCCGGGTTCTTCGCTGGCCCAGACGGACCAGCCATAGGGCGTCGACGACGCGATCACGTCCGTCCTGTCGACATAGCTGCGCGCATCAGGCGAGAGGTGCGCCGTCGAGCAATCGAGGAAGAGCCGCAAAGGATAGATGGCGGTCATGGTCCTTCTCCCGCTATGGGCGTCACCGCAGCGGGTTGCCGCTCCGGATCTCCGGTGGCGAACGGATCGACATCGCGATGGATCGGCTGCGCCCGGCCCATCCAGGGTTCGGGACGGATGCAGCGCACCCAGTCCGCAAAGCTGGGAATGAACCCGAGATCTTCTCGAACGTGCTGTTCGCCTATCTGCCGGACCGGAACAACCCGGCCTGTCGACACGGTGACGGTCGCTCCGAAGGCCCTCTCCAGTTCGAATATACCCTGAGCGTGGTGCCGGAGCGCACGATGACGGAAATCCGCTATGATCTCCTTGGAGGGTTGATCGAACCACTGGTGCAGGGCCAGATAGTCTTCCGGCACGCCGCCCCATTTGCGAACCGAAGAGAGCGCGTGATGATAGCAAGGTCCCATCGCTTCCTCCTCACCAGCTATAGGCATGATGTTCGGACGACATGAACCGCTCATTGTAGTCGAGCGTGATCGTGCCGGCGGCGACGTCGAAGGTGAATTCGCCATAAGCCCCGTCCGAATTTTCCCAGCCATCATGCTTCTCCTTGAGAAGGTCAAAGGCCATGGTCTCGAGCGCCAGTTCGGCACTGTGCTGCCGTTCGACAGGCTGGGTTTGTCCATAGGGAAGATCGAGGCTCAACACCTTGCCGTCGGGCAGCGCGACCTGCGCGTCACCCTGATAGGCGGTGATATCCTCGATCTGGCTGCTATCGCCTTCACCGTCGAAGAGCACGGTGACGCGCGTGATGCGGGCTGAGGCGAGGAAGGCGAAGAGCCGGGCCTTGTTGTCTGGGACGAGCGCGGCGGCGGCGGCTTCCCAGAGGGCGTATTTCGACATGAGCGCATCCATGTCGATGGTGGGCTGAGTGGTGTCCGTCATGACGGATCTCCTGAACGGCGAAAGCCCGGCGCTGTGACCGGGCTTTCTGGAAAAAACGGGACGGTGAAAATCGGGGACGGTGCGTCATTCGCGCAAAGCCCCGTTGGCGATGTCAGCGATCCATTCGGCCGCTTCGTCGAAATCGGTGTCATCATCCTCGACGAGCCGGGCGAGCGCCACGGCCCCCTCACGGCCCAACTGACCGAGACGGTGCAAGGCGGCGTGCAGGATGGGCGCCAGACGGTCGGCGCTGGCGGTCTCAAGATTGGCAGCAGACATGGGTCGATCCTTCAGGAACGAATGAAAGAAAAGACGGGGCAGCGAATGCCACCCCGCCCGGACGCTCAGGCCGCTTCCGGCAGCGCCTCGCCATCGTCATTGTCGGCAGCGGTGCCAGCCCCGTCCAGCTCCTCGTCGAGGAAGGCCGGAAGCGCTTCGGCTTCCTCAACCGCAGTCGGTTCATCGACCGCGAGCCCATCGACCAACGCCGGCGTGCGCATCGGCTCGGGCAGCCAGTCGCCATCCTCGAGCAGCCGTTCGGCCTCGCGGGCCATGTCGGCCTTCTTGAGATGGTCGATCATCTCCGCGAACTTCGCGCCCTTGGCCTCGGCCACATCGGCGATGATCCGCTGCTTGGTGACGCTACCGAGATAGCCCGCCACCGTCGGCCGCCAGCCCGCGCCGACCAGGTCCAGTCCGACCGCACGGGCAAGGACATGACTATGCTCGACCCGGCGCTCGATGCTGCTCTTCGAGATGCGGCCATTGTCGTACTTGGGGACCACCTCCTGCTGGGCATTGAGCACCCGCGAGGCGCAATGCGCGAACAGCGCCGCCTGCTCATTGCCGTCGAAGGCGAGCAGCACGTCCCACAGATCCTTGTCGGAATCCGGAAGCCGGTCGGCCCAGCGCTTGTGCCGCTCGGCGATCGCCCGCGCCGGCGCGCTGTCGCGCAGCCCCGTCGTCGAGAAACCGAACGACGCTTCATTGAGCGAGATCTGCAGGCAGGACTCGCGGGTCGAAGAGTAGAAGCAGTCGAGCACGAAGGCGTGCAGCACCGCCGCGAAGGCCGTCGAGGGCGACTGTGCGAACGCATCCTGCAGCGCCAGCGTCCGCCAGGCGGTGAGTTCGGCGACGAGCCGGTCGGGCAGCGGCTTGACCACCTCACCATCCTCATCGCCGTCGTCATTCGACGCCGCGCCGCCCACACCACCAATAGCGACCACGTTGGAGACGGCGGGGCCAGCCACGCCTTCCTCCTCATCGTCACCATCAGCACCGGCACGATAGTCGGCATCGCCATCGATACCGGCATCCGTCTCGCCATCGGCCTCGACCACCGGCTCATCCTCGGGACGGACATAGCCGCGCTCGACCGAAAGCGTGCCGTCGACCTCGATCGACAGGAACGCGCCGGCGATCGCCATGTCCTGCGCCTCGAAGGTCATCGGCCGTTCGATCAGAGCGCCGATCGCGGCATCGATGGCCTCGATACGCGCCTGGACCTCGTCGGGAACCTCGGGCGCATCGGCCCATTCGGCTTCCAGCTCCTCGATCTCGGTCTGGAGCGTGGCGAGCCGTTCTTCCTCCTCACCGGTCATGGCAAGTTCGACCCCGTCGATCTCGCGCAGGCCGTTAGTCACGCCCCAGGGCATGTCGACGGCGGTCGCGACCCATTTCCAGCCCTCGGCGGCAATGGTCTCGCCTTCGGCCTGAAGCTTCTCGCCGACCAGACGATCGAGCAGCGCGGGATCGGTCAGCCAGCCGCCATCATCGGGTTCGAACAGGTCGCGCATCACACAGCCGCCCGCCGCGACATAGGCCTCGACACCGATGAAGCGCACCCGCTTGTCGCCCGCGCGCACCGAATTCTCGGTGAGCTTCTGGCGGATATAAGCGCCCGACTTGTTATAGCTGTGCGCCAGCATCTCCCAGACCTGTTCCTGGCGCGCATGATCATCGGAGACCGCGAAGGCCATGAGCTGCTCGAGCGTCATGCCGTCCTCGGCATAGATGTCATGCAGCGTTGGCGAGACCCTGGCGAGGCGCAGGCGCTGATTGACGACCGCCGGGGTCACCAGGAAATGCGCGGCGATCGCTTCCACGCCCTCGCCCTTGTCGACCATCGCCTGCATGGCACGGAACTGGTCGAGGGGATGGAGCTGCTCGCGGAAGGTATTTTCCGCAAAGCTGTCTTCCTCGGCCGATACGGCATCATTGGCCGCCTTGACGACGCACGGGATGGGCGCGTCCTTGGCGAGCCGCTTCTGCTTGACGAGGAGTTCGAGCGCACGGAACCGCCGGCCACCGGCCGGCACCTCGAACTGGCCGGTCTCCTGGCCCGCCGCGTCCAGGATGGGCCGCACATTAAGGCTCTGAAGCAGGGTGCGCCGCACGATGTCGGCGGCCAGTTCGCCGATCGACACGCCGGCCTTCACGCGCCGGACATTGGATTGGGACAGGACCAGACGGTCGAACGGGATGTCGCGCGAGCCGCTGAGGATGATCTTTTGAGGCGCTTTGGCCATGGGTTTTCTCCATGACGGGCCGCCGGAAGACTCTCTCCCGGCTCCCAGCCCGTCACGAAGCCCCGGCTTCCCTCTTCCTCTTCCGGGCCTGCCACCGGCAGGCCCGTGTCGCTCACCCCCGACACCACCCGGCGCCCTCACAGCATACCGGCCAGAACCAGAACTGCCGCCCAGCACAGGAGCGCTCCCAGAAGGATGACCAGCAGCGACAAGCCTGGCGACAGGCGGGTTTCATGGACCCGCGCCTCATAATCTGCGGCGTCCATGTCGGGTGTTGCTTCCATCACAAGCCAGGCCGCGACAAAGGCGCGCAGGCGGGCAATGACAGGATGCGAAGAGGTGGTTTGGGTCATGGGGTTCTCCATGACGAGCGACCGCGAGACTCTCTCCCGGCTTCCTGCCCGTCACGAGACCCGCAGGGATCCTCTCGCTCTTGGGCGCCGCCGCAGGCAGGCCGCCCACGCCCCTATGCTCGGGCGCATGTCGAGCGCTGTTCACGGTCTGACGGGCATGTTGCTGTTGCCCGAGCGGGACGGACCCGCCAGACGAGCCTGATGATCATTCGCGCCGAAACACCCGCCGACATCTCGTCCATTCGCGCCCTGACCGAAGCCGCCTTCAAACATGCCGAACACAGCAGCCAGACCGAAGGCGCGATCGTCGACGCGCTCAGAGCTGCCGGCGCGCTCACCCTCTCGCTTGTCGCGGAGCAGGATGGCGAGATCGTGGGGCATATCGCCTTCTCGCCGGTGCTGATCGGCGGCAAGGATCTGGGCTGGTTCGGCCTGGGGCCGGTATCGGTCTGGCCCAACCGCCAGTGCGGTGGCATCGGCAGCGCCTTGATCCGGGAGGGATTGCAGCAACTTCGGCAACGGGGCGCGGCGGGATGCGTCCTGCTCGGCGACCCCGCATATTATCGTCGCTTCGGGTTCAGCAGCGATCATGCACTGCATTATGGCGATGTTCCGCCGGAATATTTCCAGTCGCTGATCCTGTCAGGCGAGCCTTGCGCGGGCGAGGTTTCCTACCATGAAGGCTTCGCCGCGCACTGACAGCGCCGTTGAAGTCAGCCTTGGCGAGCGCGCGTCAAGGCACGGCGGCGGGGGTATTCATCGCAAGTCGATTGCCAGAATGTTCGTTATTTGTTCTCATGTCCACATGGAACGAATCGAACGACAGGAACTGTCCGCCATCTTGCTGGCGGCGCCGGGCTGGGCACCCGTTGGGCTGACGATGCCCGATAAACATATGCGTGAACGGGCCGCCGATACGCTCGCGGCAACGATCATCGAGAAACTGGAAGGCGTGCCCGCGCCCGATATCAATCAGCTCAGGCTTCCGCTCTGAGCCTTTCGGTGCCCACAGGCGCGGCATCGAACACGCCCCGCCGGACCGCAAGACGATCGGAGAAGGTCACGACGTTGGTCCGTCCATCCGCGTCGACCTGGGTGAAGCGCAATATGTCACCCTTGAGGATTTCGATCGTCACCGGCGGCAGTTCGTCCAGCGGATCGTGAAAGGTCTGACGGTTTTTGGGCATCGGCGCGACTCCAGCGGAACGACGGTCCCTCCATAGCATGCGCCGGATCGGGATGCTCAGCGATGTTCCTCGGGCACATCCTCCTCATGGCCCTGCCAGACGATCCGATCGCCTTCATAGATGGTGACGAACCCGCGCCCGCGCACAATCGGCGCCGGCGGCTTCGCCGAGAAGTTCAGGCATCCGAAGGTGTCGACCGTCGCCGAAAAAGCCAGCGGCTTGCCCGCCTGCATCAGTACCCGGTCGCAGGTGCCAGACGGACGCTTAACCCGCCTTTTCGAGAGACCAAGCTGGAAGGCATCATAGGCGCGCACGTCCCAATCGGACGGCGGCGACCAGTGCCGGCAGTATTTGCAATAGCGCGGGGTCGGCGAGCCGTTGTCCTCCTCGTCGAGCGCCGGCCCGCCATTATGCCCGACACGGGCGCGCGGATCGCTCATGGCCCGCGCCCCTGTTCGAGCCAGGCGCGCAGGCGCTGGCGCATCACGCCGATCCCGGCGTTGATTTCGGTGATCTCGGCATCGGGGGTGATGCAGCGCATCTCGCGAAAGCCTTCGAGGAAGGCGCGCATGACCTTGAGGTAGAGGCCGCCACCGACCAGCGCGACGTCAGTGAAGGGCCGCGTGCCATGATAGCAGAGGCTGGCGATCTCGCAGCCGGGATGCGAGCCATAATTGTCGGGCTTGTTCGGGCTCGGCGGCCGTGGCCAGCGCATCGTCATGCCACCCGCGATCATACGGTCAGCGAGATCGGGCGACAGCCGCGCATCATAATCCTCGATCGGCCGGTCGCCCGCGCCGAAGCCGTAGCGCGCCGACAGGAAGCTGACGCGCGCGAGCTTGCGATCGGGATCGACACTACGCCAAGTCTGCCAGAGCGGCCCGTCATAGCGCTCCCAGGCCGGCATCCATCCCGGATCGTGCCGCTTGGTCGCCGAACAGGCGAGGATGAGGAGGCGATGCGAGAAACCGGTGGCGCGGGTATGCGGCAGATCGACCCGCACCACCCGAACCGGCTGCTGCCGCTCTGCTTCGGCAAGTCGGCCGATCAGCGCGATATCGGCATCGGTGCAGACGCCCCGGACCTGGAAGGTTGTAAGACCATCGGCGTCGACCGGCGGCACTGCGTCGATGAACAGGATGCCATGCCCGAGATGACCGCAATATTGGGGCGCCTCGACTGGAGGGAAGCCGGGTGCGGGCTCGATCCTGCGCTGGCCGACCCGCTTGAAGGCGTCGCCGAAACGGACAGGAGTCGCTATCATGCGCGCCTGCGGACGCGCATGATATTTCCACGGCGGCCGTCCCGGATCGACCTTGCCGATGCGGATCTGGTGCAACAGGTCCGAGAAGCTTGAGGGATCGCCCGGATAGGGACAATCCCGCCAGGCCCGTCGGATCGTCCGGCGCTGTGCTTCGGGAAAGGCGAACAGGCTCGCCCGTGCCGAGCGCCAGACGGCGGCGCGCGCGTCCCGCCGGTCCTGCTGCTGGCGGGGCCACCATTCGGCCCGGCGCGCCATCTCCTCCTCGACGCTATGTTGCCCTCTGGCGATCAGATCGGCGAAGAGTGGCAGCGCCTCGCGCTCGCGCCGCTGCTTATGGGCGAAGGCGGCGCGTTTGCGCGACGTCTCCTCATAGGCGGTGGGCCGGGGCCATTTGGCGAAGCGCATCACGCACCACCTTTCGCGGCCCGGGAAGCCCGATAGAGGATGCGTTCGCCTTCAATCAGCGAGCCGGCGCGGCGGGCGGCTTCGGCATAGACCGAAAGCGGAAACGCGCCTTCGAACAGGGTGTCGCGCTCGATGCCGAGACCAAAAGGCAGCTGGATCGCCTCCATCTCCTCCAGCGCAAAGCTACCCAGCTCCGGACAGCCGAAACCGAGGTCCGCGAGGCCGAAGAAAATGTCGTCCTCATCCAGCTCGGTCGCGAGCCAGGTGGCCGCTCCGACCGGATTGAAGAAACGGACCACCGGCACCGGATCGGGTGCCCGATCGCCGCGACGAAGCGCTTCGCACCGGGCAAGGTCGTTGGCGCGAAGCTGGTCGCGTAATTCTGGGGTGAGGAGGATCATGCCGCAGCCCTCCCTTCGAGCGCCATGGCGCAGTCGGGATCGGGGTCCGGATCGTCGTCATTGGCGGCGAGCGCGGATTCAGGCCGGAAGGCGAGCAGATAGTCGGCCGTCTTCGAGGCAGCACTGGCGGCGCGCAGGATGGCGCGATGATCGTCCTTGAGGATTTCAAGCCAGGAGCCTATATAATCGGCGTGTCGGACGGTGGGTGCGATTCCCAGCGCAGCGCAGCAGTAAGCTGCTGAAATCTCTGCAATAAGTTCTTCCCGCGCATAGCCGGGCGATCCGAAGATACCACTCTGATCGCGATTGAGACGCGAGGGGTGGCCGACCCAGTGCGACAGCTCATGCAGCGCCGTCCGGTGCCAGTTCACCGGCTCGAAATAATCGTCCGGCCGTGGCACCTGCACATAGTCATGGCGCGGGGAATAATAAGCCATTGCTCCGCCAATGCGGAAATCGGCACCGGTTGCTGCGATCAGCGCCTCGGCCTGCGGGAGGATCAGCCCTTCGGGGATCGGCGGCGGCGGTTCGCAGATATGGGCGGGAAGCCCGTCGCATTGCTCGACCGAAAAGACGGTGAAGCTCTTGAGGAAGGGGATGCCGCCCGAAGGTTCGCGTCCTTCATTCTCGGCGCGACGCCGCTCTTCGCCGGGGATGAAGCGGCGAGTATAAATGATGCCGACGCCATGCTCACCCTTACGCACCGAGCCGCCGAGCGCGATTGCCTGCCGGAAGGTCAGGAAAGCGTGTCCGGCAAAGCCGCGTTCGACGACGGCGTTCCACAGCGTCAGGATATTGAGGCCGCTGTAACGCCGGTTGCTGACGGCATTGTAGGGCATGCCGATCGCGGCGCGGGACGAACCCCAGGGCTGAACCCAGGGCACGCGCCCGGATTCGAGTTCGGCGATGATGCGGTTGGTGATCTGTTCGTAGAGGTTCACCCGTTCGGTCGTCGAGCGGGTGCGGCGTGAAGATGCCATGGCCTGTCTCCGCGGCGGGCCGGCGGCGAGCCTCTCTCGCCACCCTCAACCCGTCACGGCCAACCGGCTTTCCTCTCCCTCTATTGGGGCGTTACGGGGCGCGAGCCCCGTTCGAAGGGGTCCGGGGAGACTCGCAAAGCGTGGCTGCCCGGCAGGGGAAGGCTTTCCCCTTTAAGCCCACGACAAAGAAATTCTGGAAACTTTCATATTTTGGAAGTATCAAGAACTTCATGTCCTCCCTGGCACAGCAGATTAAGGCGGCAGGTCTCGCCGATCATATCCTGAGCGAACGCCAGTTGGGACGCTTGCTCGGCGGCGGCGATGCGCGGCGTTATGGTTTGGTCAATCGCGCGCTCAAGGATGGCTCGCTGCTCCGGGTCAAGCGCGGCACCTATCTGCTAGGATCACGCTATCGCAGCGAGATGGTCCATCCCTTCGCGATCGCGCAAAGTCTGCTGCCCGGGAGCTATGTCTCCTTCGAAAGCGCGCTCGCTTATCATGGCTGGATTCCCGAAGGTGTCTTCGTCACCGCCAGCGTCTCGCCGGGGCGCAAGACGCTGCATTATGAGACGCCGGACTTCGGCCCCTTCGATTTTCACCCGCTCGCCATCGCCGACTATCGCTTCCTGACCGGCGTTGATCGGACCCCCATCGGCAACCTCACGGCGTTCGTCGCGCAGCCCCTGCGCGCGCTGATGGATCTCGTCGCGCTGCGCAAGCAGCCATGGACCGGGATCGACTGGGTCATCGAGGGAATGCGGATCGAGGAAGACAGGCTTGCCGCGCTCCGTCGCAAGGACTTTGCCAAGCTCCAACCCGTGTACAAGCACAAGGCAGTCAACGCCTTCCTCGCCGCGCTGGAAAGCACCGTACTCCCGGCCAGAAAGCAATCACCAGCCCATGATTGACATCATCAAGGAAAAGCTGCGCCGATATGAAGCGGTCAATGCGCTCGAGGAGGAGAATGCCGTCAAGGAAATCCTCCAGGAGATCGCGCTCTATGCCCTGTGGCGCGGCGATTTCTTCGACGTCGCCTTGTTCCAGGGTGGCACCTCGCTGCGCATCCTGCATGGCCTGCCCCGCTTTTCGGAGGATCTGGATTTTCTGTTGCGCGTGCCTGACCCGGATTTCGACTGGTCGCCCTATCTCAAGATACTGGTCGAGGTCTTCGAGCAGTTCGGGCTCAAACTCGACGCGCTGCCCAAAGCGAAGATGGACAGCGCGATCCGGCAGGCCCTGCTCAAGAATGATTCGATCGCGAGCCAACTCGACCTGTCCTTCGCGGGAACCGGCAAACCCCGGACGATCCGGATCAAGCTGGAGATCGATGTTAACCCACCCACCGGCTCGTACGAGGATGCGACCTATCTCGACTTCCCGGCCGATCATGAAGTGCGCCACCAGGATCTGCCATCCAATTTCGCACTCAAGATCCATGCCCTGCTCTGCCGCGGCTTCCTCAAGGGCAGGGATTGGTATGATTTCTCCTGGTATGTCGCCAGGGGAACCGCGCCCAACCTCACCCTGCTCCGCACCGCGCTGATTCAGGCTGGCCCATGGGCAGGAGACGAGAGCATCGTCGTCGACATGCCCTGGCTCAAACAGGCGCTCGGCGACACAATCGCGAAGATCGACTGGAACGCGGCGGCCGAGGATGTACGCCGCTTCCTGCGCCCCGCCGAAACCAAATCGCTCGACCTATGGAGCGAGCGCTTCTTCCTCGCCAAGCTTGACCGGTTAACCCCTCTTTCGAGGGAGACGGACAATGCATGACTGCCCACCTCCCAAACAAGCGCTCGAAGCCTGGCTCAAAGCCTATGGTACGGTGCGCGGCGGCAATTACGGCCATCTCCTGCTCGAGCAGCAGCAGGAAATCGATGACGAGTTGATCACCGCGCTGCGCCCCTATTTCGAGTCGGCGCATCTCGATGCCCGGGAATATTTCCACCGCAAGATCGGCATCAGCCTGCATCCCGACGGTGCGGCGGCGCCTGTCATCGCCTATCCCAACTGCCTGCCGTCCAAGGCGCTCAGGGGCCTGTTCGGGGAAGTGATGGCCGGCCTCGTAACCGAGGCCTATCAGGAAGACTTTGTCGGTCAGCATGCCTGGCGCGTGCCGATCTTTCTGTTTCGCGAACATGATGATGTCGAGAAATATCTCTGGGCGCTGCGCTTCGATCCGGAACGTGTGCGGGAAATCTATGGCCGCCACGGCACAGATTTTGTCGGCATCGCCTTGAATGGCGGCGGTGAAGTCATCCGCGTCATTGCCGGCGAAGCCAAGTGGCGAAAGACGCTGACCGAATCGGCGGTGGCGGCGCTGCTGCACGGCAAGAAGGTGCGCAATCCGGACACGAACGAACTCGAGCATAATGGCAAGGGGATCTGGTTCGAGATGAACCGGGACACAGCCATCCCACATGGCCTGCGGCAATTGCAGTTCCTGCTCGAACAGCGTGACCGGGAAGGCCATGCGGCGACGATCGTATCGATTGACCGTGCTGTCATGCAACTCGGACCACAGCCCGAGCGAACCGACCTTGTCGTGATCTGCGGCAATGGCGCCGCCAAACGTGAGGCGAGTGAGACCGTCGTGGGCTGGGAGGAAAGGCCCGCCGATTACAAGGCCGGACGGGATCTGCAGGTTGTCGAGGTCATTCTGGAAGATGGCGACAGCCTGATCGATGACCTCTACGCCCTTCTCTGGAGTGAGGGCTGATGGCTGCGCTTGACGAAGAACGCCTGGTCCTGGCCGAACAGATCCGGCAGGCCCTCGCAATCGAGAACGCGCTCACCCGGCCCCAGGCGCGCGCCTATGTCCGCTGTCTGCAGACGACCTGGCAGGTTCCAACGATTGGCTGGGGCGACCGCGAATCGGCAAGTCAGTTGAACGACGCGCGCCGGCTTCTTCACGCCGCCCATATATTCAGCACAATCGAAGGCCGAGAATCCCCCCGAGCGGTCGATTGCTACCGGCGAACGGGAGAAATTCTCGAATGGCTCTCGCGGGCCGAGGATGGCGTGCGCGGCATCGTACCCATCGAACTTCTCGCCGCTGCGGCGTACCAACTAGGCGGTTTGCCCGCGATGGCGTCGGGGCTGCTGGATCAGATCGAGAGCGAGCATGAAGGTGTCCGCCTCTATTCCGCCTTCCTCCGCGCGGATTTCGACAGGGTCGTGCAGCGGAGCGCCGCCTTTTGGCGAGCCAATCCCGGACTGACGAGCGCAGACGCCGAGAACGCCATATTCGCCGCCATGCACGGTGAAGACGATACGCCCGGTTTCCTGTGGACCGTGACCGTCGAACTGGTGCGCTCGCTCGGCCTGATCGCCGACAGCCTTCGACGCGGGGACGATGAGCGTTTGGCGCCCGCGATGGCCAAGCTGCGAGCGTTGGACGACCTTGCCAACCAGCTGTTCAGCCATGATGCCGCGCTGGTGATCGGGCTGATGCGACAGGTTGCAGACCGCTATGTCGCCGCATCGATTTTCACCCCGCTGCGGCGCCTTGCTGCCTTGCGTCCGGAACGCACCGACCGGCTGCTACGCTATGCCCGTGACCAGTTCAGCCGCAATCGGGGCATCCTATGGACGTCCCAGCTTCATGGGATTGAACGGCTTCTTCGGGAATCGAGTTTCGCGCTTTGCACCCCCACGGGGTCAGGCAAGACGCTTGTCGCCAATCTGGCCCTCATCAAGGAATTGCTGCTCAGAGCGCCGGACGGGCTCGGGCCATTGGCGCTCTACATTGTCCCTTCAAGAGCGCTCGCTGGCGAGGTGGAAGCCAAGCTCAGTTCGGAGTTGCGTGGCGATGTCATCGTCACCGGTCTCTATGGCGGTGCGGACTGGGGGATTACCGATGCCTGGCTGACCAGTGAAGAGCCGGTGGTCCTGATCGCCACCGTCGAAAAGGCCGATGCCCTGCTGCGCTATCTGGGCAAGCTGCTGATCGCGCGGCTCTCCCTGCTGATCATTGATGAAGCGCATCAGGTCGTGCCCGAAGCCAGCGAGGCGACGGCCGTCAGCTTTTCCGACCACAGCAATCGATCGCTCCGCCTCGAGAACCTTGTGTCGCGAATCCTTGCCCAGCGCCCGGAAGTCACCCGGATTGCGCTGACGGCAGTAGCGGGCGGCGCATCCGGCCCGGTGGCGCGATGGATCGAGGGACATGCAGAAGCCAAGGCGGTCGGCGTCCGATACCGCAGCACGCGGCAGGTGATCGGTGTGCTGGAAACCGCGCCGGGATCATCCGGGCAGATCCTGCTCGACCTCATGAATGGTAAGCCGCTCTATCTGCGGGGCCAGGAGAACCCCGTCTATCTCCCGCTTCGTTTCGCGCCCATGCCCCTGCTGGCGGCGCAATGGCGTAACAGCCTCAATCGTTTCAACAGCCTGAGCGTCCTGTGGACGGCTCTACATCTGGCCCGTGAAGAGCAGCGCATCCTGATTTCGGTCGCGCAGGAGCCCGAGCAGACGATGCGCTGGTTCAGCGAGGCACTGGCCCTCGGCGCCTGGGAAGCGGTCGTCGAATTCGAGCGGCCGGAAGGATTTCTGGGCGACCGCTTCGATGAAGCCCGTGCCGCATGCCTCGATTATTGCGGGGCCGATTCTTTCGAACTGTTCCTGCTCGATCGTGGCATCGCCACTAGCCATGGCCAGATGCCGCAGCGGCTACGCCGCCTGATGGTCGAGATGATCGATCGGAAAATCTGTCCAATTACAGTGGCGACGGCCACGCTGACCGAAGGTGTCAATCTCCCGTTCGACCTTATCTTTCTGACTTCACTCAAGCGACGCTCCTGGGATCCGGTCGAGGAAGCCCCGATCGTCGCGCCATTCTCTACATCAGAGTTCCGCAACCTGGCTGGTCGAGCCGGGCGACCCGGCGCCGCACGCGGTATCGAGGGTATGACGCTGGTGGCGTTGCCGACACGGATTTCGACGACGTCGAATTCGACGAAGCCGAAGGCGCCCAGACCCGTTCAGGAACGCCAACTTCGCGAGTGGACGGCCGAGTATCAGGAACTGACCCGCAGATTGCTCGCCGAGGAACAGGAAGCCGATGCGGCCGAAAGCCCGCTGGCGCTGCTATTGACTCGAATCTGGCGCAAGGCGAACGAATTGCTGCGAATAGCGCCGGACGCTTTCATGGACTGGCTGGAGCGAACAGCTCCGGGAACCGTCAGCGGCGATGCGGGGACGGGAGCAAGCGATCCGACATCGCGCCTCGCCGATGCGATGGATGAACTCGACAGCGTGCTGCTGACCGCGCTTGCCGAGACGGAGCGCGATGAAGAGGGGGCGATGACGCCCGCCCGCGCCGAAGAACAGTTACGCGCGCTTTGGGCAAGGACATTCACGGCCGTCGCGGCCGAGCAGGAGGCGTGGCTGGAGGTCGCATTCATCCGTCGCGGCAGTGGGATCATCCAGCATATCTATCCCGACGCTGGCGAACGGCAGCGCCTCTACCAATATGGATTCACGCCTTGGGTGGGTCGGCGTTTTGAGGCGGTTGCGGCGCAGATCCTGGCCTCGATTGCCGGCGCGGTCGACTATGGTGCGCTCGACGCCGAAGGGCGGATCGACCTGTTCGAGCAAATTGGCAGCCTTCTCGAGGGCGATAAGGGATTCGGATTCCGCGTGCGCCCTACCCTCGGTGATCAGGCGCTGCTCGATCAATGGAATGACGTGCTGGGCTGGTGGATGAACGAGCCGGGCGCCAGAGCTCCGGACGCGGAAAGCCTGCGCGCGTGGCAACGCTTCGTGGCCGACAATCTCGAATTCCGGCTGGGCGTCGCGATTGGCGCTGTTGTCGCCAAAGCCTGGTCCGATGGCGCGCCTGACGCCGTGACCACGCCGACGCTGGCGGACTGGAAGCAAACGACCGGCTTGCCATGGTTCGGCTTCTGGGCGCGAGAACTGCTGCGTTGGGGCACCCATGATCCCTTCGTTGCCTTCTGCCTTTCGCAAGGACTGGCGCGGACCAGAGAAGCAGCCACGGCCCGGCGCCTGGAATTCGATGCATGGATCGAGGAAGATATCGATGAGCCGGACAGCGAAGATCGCATCGACCCTCAACTCTTCCAGCGCTGGCAGGCGAGCTTGCCGCGACGGGAAATGCCCGAAACAGCCCCGGAGTTATTCAACGCTGACCTCACCGGTACGAATGGCCATCGGCAACGATACGCGGTCATACCCGTGGAGGAAGGTGAAAGAATGCGCTGGCTTGATCCCGCCGGCTTTGAGCTTGCTGTTTCGAATGGAAGAAAGCCGGACGGCCGGGGACCTTTCCGGAGCGATTTCGAACTTCGCACAACAGGAAAACAGGCGGCCGTGATCCGCATCTTCCGACCGGTTTGAGAGAGGTCAGACACGCAGATGAAGCTGTTTTTGCAGGATCAACTCGAGGCAATTGCGGGGGCGCTCGGTGACACCGACAACGGCCTGCAGAACAGTGAAATCGGCTTTCTGCTTCAGTCTGCCAAAATGGTCGATCCTGGCCAGAGCACGAAACGGTTACGCATTTATAATGCGTTCGCGGAAAGTCAGAACAGCAAGCGCAATAGGACCCATGTGCTGGAGTTCATCCGGCTCGCGATGAGTCCGGCACGCTACAGCCGCGAACCCCATCGCTTTGAACCGATGCGCGCTGCGCTCAATCAGGCGCTGGCCTTCGCCGGTCTTGTCGTTGACGAAACAGGCGCACTGAAAAGCGTGGCGCAGGCGACAACTCTCCCTGAAGCACAACGCCGGGCGCGGGATTTGCGGACGGACCTGGAAGGTCGCGGTGTTCACCCGGACGTTCTTGCATTTTGCAGGGCCGAGTTATTGGCCGACAATTATTTTCATGCTGTGCAGGAAGCCGTGAAGAGCGTAGCCGATAAGATACGGCGCCTGACCGGCGTCACTGACGATGGCGGCAGTCTCGTCGATCAGGCGCTCGGCGGGGTATCCCCGATGCTGGCGATCAACTCCCGATCGACGATCAGCGAGAGAAGCGAACAGAGCGGCTTTGCCAATCTCGTCAGAGGCACGTTTGGCATGTTCAGGAATCCTACGGCGCATGAGGCGCGCATCCATTGGGAGATGACCAAGGATGATGCGGAGGATTTGCTGACGATCGTGTCGCTGATCCACCGCCGTCTCGACAAGTCGACGCGGACATCGCAACTCTAAGGGACAGGGAATGCCGACCAGAGGCGACCTATTGGGCTGACTGGTCAACGAATGGCGGGCGCTCCCTGTCTCCACTGCAATCCAGGGAGATGGTTGAACTGAGTGCATCCGTCTGCGGGGATGCCCAGCCGCCGATGTCTGTTCGCGGCCAGGCCACTTTCCCGAGTCGGAAGCGTCACAGAACCGCGTCGGAGTTTTTTTCGCACGCAGCGGCACGAGCGGGGCTCAAGCAAACTACGCCATTCTTTCCGCAAAAGTGATTCCGATATGATTCCGGAGGGCGAATTTGCTTCCGGATTCCGGGCACTAAAAAGCCCTCTAACTGCTTGAGTTAGAGGGCTTTTAGATGGTTGCGGGAGTAGGATTTGAACCTACGACCTTCAGGTTATGAGCCTGACGAGCTACCGGGCTGCTCCACCCCGCGTCACCATTGTGGGCTGGTTTATCAGCCCGGGAGTATTTTTGTCCATTCCGACGTTGTCGGCGTGGCCGGCGGGCTGCTCCACCCCGCGTTACTGTTTGCGCCGTGTTGAGACGCAAAAAGGGGGCTTTTTGGCCCCCTGTTTTGTTTGTCATTGTGATGGGTTTTTTATCTAG
>NZ_JBMDIO010000034.1:0-54368 GCF_057808725.1 Novosphingobium sp. FG90 | reverse complement strand
AATCACGCCCGGTGGGAATCCCCGAATGACTCATAGCGGTCGAAAACCGCTCTAAACTACGACTCCCGAGACAATGTGCGCGGCCGCCTCGGCGTCCTGAAACCTGGTTCGCTGATGCAGGTCGGCAATATAATCCGGCATTTTCTACAAGAAGTGCGGGAAGCCGGACTTCGACTCCACGAGATCGATCAGCCTTGGCTGGATCAGTGGCTGTCCGCGAAGCGGCACCTCGCACCGGCAACTCTTGTCTACAAGATCCTCTGCGTACGGCGACTTGCGCTCTATACGCCCTCCCTGTCGTTCCGGGGAATCGAGATAGCTCCTTGGGGTAACCGTTCAGCGACTAGGATCGCGGGATACCGGGGTGGCCGAGAAAATGTCACACCGCGAATACCGGAAGCCATTAGCGCGCCGGCGTTGCGGTGGGCCATGTTCTACGTCCATCATGGGATCGACGATCTTATCGCCCGACATCGTATAGCTGGCATCAACATCGCCGCGCGTCGGCAGAGAGTGTCACCGAAACTAAGCGACCAGCGCCTGCGCGCTTATTTGGATGCGCTTGAAGCATCGGGCTCTGGAGTACCGGCGACCCAAGATGGTCGACCCGCGTGGCCAGAAATCTGCAAGGCCAGCGGCCTCGGCGTGGCAGTGCTGAAGGCACGCTCAGCTATGCTCGAGAAGGCAATCTCGCAACTCGGAACCGAGCGCCCAGGCGCAAGCAGTGGTTGGGCCAGCATGCCAGGAACAAACATTGCGTGGCGGTCGCATCTTCCCAGCTTCAGCAGCCGTTATACCTTCATACCGGCGATAGCCGCGTGCTATCTCGTAATCGGCCTATTATCAGGAATGCGCGGCGAGGAAGCGGCCGCGCTCAAGCGTGGTTGCCTCAGACTCATGCGCGACGAACATGGGAAGGTTAAGGGCTACGAACTCGTCGGAAGAATCTTCAAAACCCGTAAAAACGTCGACGGCGCTGAACATCGCTGGACCGTGATAGAGCCTGTTGCCAGGGCCGTATTGGCAGCAATACGGTTGCAGGACTATCTACACAACAGCGCCGATCGAACGGAAGCGCCGCGAGATGATGAGCCCCTGTTCAAACCGGCCTTGATTCGGGGGGTGGGCAATGTCCAGCTTACGGCGCATCAATCGACCGTATACCTGAATTACTTTGCCAAAGAGTGTCGCCGGCTCGCCGAAGAAATGGCAGCGGCGGCGCCCGCCGAAGCCGACCGCATACTGGCACTTTATCATATCCCGGACGAGGGTGATGAACCCTGGCGGTGGCGCACGCGTCAGCTCCGCCGCACCCTTGCATGGTACATCGCCAGTCAGCCCTTCGGCGTGATCGCGGGCATGATACAATATGGGCACGCGAGCGCCATGATGTTCGAAGGCTATGCGGGCACTTCCCAATCCGGCTTCCGTTCGGAGATCGAAGAGGAACGTCGCCTCGCTCAGCTCAGCGATATCGTCGAGATGTACGAGGACTGGAAGGCAGGGATCAATCCAGGCGGCCCCATGCGATCGAAACTCGTCGCCGAATTTACAAGCATCAGAAACAAGATCGGAGATCTGCCCGGCACGGTCGTTGATGATCGGCGCCGCGCAAAAATGCTCTCGAACACCGCCGTCACGCTTCATCCGGGTTATATCAACGACTGCTTCTTCTATGCCGACCACGCCCTCTGCTTGAAGGTGAAAGGAGCTGAGGCGCAGCCGGCATTTACGAGGTGCCAGCCTGCTCGTTGTCCGAACAGCGTGGTGGCGAGGCGGCATGTGCTGGCTCTGCAATCATGCATCGCAGATGCCGAGACCATGAAAAATGGCAAGAACATCAGCCCGATCCAGAAACACGCCATTGAGGCACAGATCGATATTTACAGGCAGTTGCTGGAACAGGTCGAACGATGACGACGAAAGCGAACCCTCCCCGGAAATCGCAAGCCACCGTCGCGCTGCTTGACGCCTATAACCGCTTGCGCGACGGCAAAGGCACCGCGACGAATGGCAAGCTGAGCATAACCAATGTTGCGCGCGAGGCGGGGGTCAGTCGAGCGACGGCCTATCGATGCTCCAAACTTCTCGCTTTGTTCGATGAAGCTCCGAAGCCGCCGAAGGCTAAACCACAAAGCACGAGCGGCAAGGCCGAGCTGCGAAACGTGATCAACCAGTTGCTCAATCGTATCATCATGCTGGAGGCTGCGTTGGAAGCCAAAGACGCGGAACTCCGGCAATTGCGCTCAATGCTGCCAAAACCACGGCCGGCCGACTCATGATGCGAGCAAGTCCTGAGGACATTACAATCGACGCCACGTTGCACGCTCAATTCGCTCTACGCTACATGGCGACGCGAGACCGCCACGGGCGGGCTACGCATTGAAGGCAGGTTCAGTGTAAAACCCTCCCCGCTTGCGCAGCACTGATCCTCCCCTGCACAACGCTTGATGGATTTTGGTTGGGCCCATCACTCGACGAAGAATTCCCTCAATCAACGGCCCGCCTGCGACCAGCAGCTTGAATGGGTATCTCGCATGTAAATGACCGCGATTGGCCGGTAGGCGACTGTCCGGTTCGGAGCCGGGATGCGTGGATAGCTGACGGTCGTTCGGAGTCGGCAACCGACCAACTCAGGACGTACCCCTCCGCGCCGCCAGCGTCAGCTTCCGGCCCGAAAGCCGACAATCATGTCGATGCTATCGGCCCCAGGGCTTCGATGATGCGGCATTCGGCAACCGTCCCGCCATCGCAGGAGTCAATCACCGCCTTCAGCTCCCGTCTCAAGGCTTGGAGATCAGCGATCTTTCGATCGACCTCCACGAGATGCTGGTTCGCGATCCGGTCGATCCCAGCGCAGTCGCCGCTCTTGTCGTCGGATAGGCCGAGGAGCGCGCGCACCTGATCCAGCGAGAAGCCCAAATCGCGGGACCGCCGGATGAATGACAGGCGGCCAAGTTCGGCCTGCCCATAGTCCCGGTAGTTGCTGGACGTGCGCGCGGGCTTCGGAAGCAACCCGATCCGCTCATAATAGCGGATCGTTTCGATCTTCGTGTTTGTGGCCTTGCCCATTTCCCCGATCGTCAACGCCATGCTCTTGACCCTGTAGTTGCTACAGGCCCTATATAGGCTGTCATCGATACGAAGAGGAGATGGCACATGGCTGGCGGTTGCTGCGGCGGATCACCCGACACTGGCGGAAAGACGGACGACCACGTCTGGCGGCGCGCTCTGTGGATCGCGCTCATCATCAATGCGGGCATGTTCGGTGTCGAGATCGTCGCTGGCGTTACGGCAGGATCAGCCGCGCTCAAGGCTGATGCGCTCGATTTTCTGGGCGACGCGGCCAACTATGCCATCAGCCTGGGTGTTGCCGGACTTGCGTTGCGCTGGCGCGCTCGCGCGGCCCTCGCCAAAGGCATATCGCTGCTGCTTCTGGGCGTCTGGGTCATCGCCAGCACGGCGTGGATGGCGGCCACGGGCACGCTGCCCACGGCCGAGACCATGGGCATCATCGGCATTCTCGCGCTTGTCGCCAACCTGATCTGCGCTGTGATGCTTTGGCGGCACCGCGAGGGCGACGCCAACCGCAGGTCCGTCTGGATCTGCTCGCGCAACGACGCCATCGGGAACATCGCCGTAGTCGCGGCAGCACTGGGCGTCTTCGGCACCGGGACCGCATGGCCGGACATCGCCGTTGCGGCAGTGCTGGCTGGTCTTGGCGTCTCGGGTGGTTGGCAGATCATTCGCCAGGCATGGCTGGAGTTGAAAAGCCTCGACCACGGCCATGCTATTCCCCGCCAAACCGGAACCGCACACCCCCATTGAGGACGAAGCCATCGGTCGGCGCCCAGGCGTCGACCGTCCACGCACCTGTCGGCGCGCGACTGCGGAGGAGCAACGGGTCGAATTTGGTCTGCCGGACATTGAGCAGGTTCTCGGCGTTCACGAACAGGCTGACCTTGCCCAGGACGAGTTCGCCCATGGCGCCAAGCTGGACATAAGGTCGGCTGCGGGTGCGATAGGGATTGTCATCCAGCGACTGGCGACCGGTGTAGTAGGCTTCGATCCCAATACGTCCGCGCCCATGCTTCTCCCACATGGCGACCAGTCCGGCGCTGTCGCGCGGGGTCAGGGGAACTGTGCGGCGACCAGCGGCATCAGGGTCGGGCTCGCGCGCATCGACATGAACATAGCTGCCGGTCAGGGTGACTGCATTCCAACGATAACGGAGCAGCACTTCCGCACCGCGCGTCTTCGTCAGGCCAGCAGCGTTGATAAGCGTCACATGGCTGGCATCGACCGTCTGGAGTTGCACGGCGTTGTCGATGTTGGATGCGAACAGGCTGACATTGGCTTCCAGTGGGCCACGGACGTATCCGAAGTCGATGGAGGCGCTGTCCGCCACCTCGGCCTTCAACTTCGCATAGGGCAGGAGGTGCGAAAGGCCGTTCGCCTCGATCTCCTCGACAAACGGCGTCGGTGCATAGAAGCCGCGCCCGAGCGACGCACGGATCGTCCAGGGACCGGGCTTATAGAGCGCCGAGAGGCGCGGGCTGACGCGCGAACCATAGTCGCTGTGACCGTCCCACCGCGCGCTTCCCGCAAGGGTCAGCCTGTTGGCCAATTTCTGCTCACCCTGAACGAAGAGCGAGGGCACGGTGTAGCTGTAGTCAAAGGCAGCATAGGCCTTGGAGCGATAATCATCCGCCTGAATGGCAGCGCCCGCCAGCCACGTGGTCGCGCCAGCCTCACCGCCGATCGATGCCTCGGCCAGACCGGTCCGGTGTCGGTCGTTCTCGAGCTGGCCACCGAAGCGATGGCGATGGTATTGGGTCACGCCTGACGCGCGCAGGTGCAGCAAGCCGATGCCTTCCAGCGGCGTCTCTGCCGTCAGACCGACGTCATATCGACGGCTGCGCTGCGCCTGCACGAAGGGTTGCCCATCTGGCGCGGTGGCGCCCGACATAGTGCCGCCGTCACGCTGTTCGGCCATTGCGCCGAAGGTCAGCAGGGCCTTCGATCCGTCGACGCCATCCCAGAACAGCCGGGGGCGGACGGTGAAGCGCTCGTAGCCTGGCATGTCTGCCCAACCATCATCGTTGAGGTCCTGGCGGCTCTGCCAGTCATAGCCGGCCGTGATCGACGCGCTCAACGTCTCGCTGAGCGGCGAAGCGACATAGCCCGTAGCGTCCTGACCATTCCGGCTTGTCGCATTCAGCAGCAACTCACCCTGCGGCTCGCTCGTGGGTCGGCGCGACACCAGATTGATGACGCCGCCAAGGGCCGAAGGTCCGTAGAGAGCCGATGCGGCGCCCTTGATGATCTCCACCTGACCCAGATCTGTCGGTGGGATCTGGAGCAGGCCGATAGATGGCGTCTGTCCGCCATAGAGCGGCAGGCCGTCGGCGAGGATTTGCGTGTATCGGCCCTTCAAGCCCTGGATACGCACATTCGCCGCCCCCAACGCCGGCGACGTGGTCTGGACCCTGACGCCAGGAGTTTCGCTGACCAGCATGGCGATGTTGCCCGGCCGCATGAGGAGTTTCTCCTCGATCTCCTCCCGGTTCACCACATCCACACGGATCGGTTCGTCCTGCACACGGCGGCCCGTCCGCGTCGCCTGCACGACGATCTCAGGCTCTTCTTCATCTTCGGCGTGGGTATCAGTCTGCGCATAGGCTGTCGCAGGCCATGCAGTCCCAAGGAGCAGTGAGAGAAGCACGTGGTTTACCGGCCGGTGCGTTCGAGAAACAGACTTCAATGCCAACCCCTGTTCGATCTAAATTGCGATCACGGGGTGCCTCATAGGGCCTGTAGCAACTACAGGGTCAAGGTAAAGATGACCTCTCGCGGGATAGGGCTAGCGAACTCACATGGCCTGGCGACACTGTTAGCGACAGGTTCCATCAGAACCTGCCGATCGGCGACACATTCGGGAACGGCAGCAAAGTCTCAAGCGCCCGTGTCCAGCTCCCAACCGGAAACGGGCGCCAAGGGTTCAGATCTCGGTGTTTTCGGCAAGGGCCAGCGCGTCCTCCACGTCGATCCCGAGATACCGCACGGTATTCTCGATCTTGCTGTGACCTAGAAGGATTTGGACGGCACGCAGGTTGCCGGTCGCCCTATAGATGATCGATGCCTTCGTTCGCCGAAGCGAACGGGTGCCATACTCGCTTCGTATCAAACCGACCCCTGTCACCCATTCGTCGACAAGCCGAGCGTACTGGCGGGTGCTGAGATGCCCATTATTATCAACTCGGCTCGGGAACACATAATCGTCCACCGTGCCGCCCCGGCGTTCGAGCCACGCCAGCAAGCTCGCTCGAGCATCTGGCAGCAGTTCAAACTGAACAGGCCGGCTCGTTTTCTGCTGCATGACGATTGCCCGCGTTCGGATCTGCCCGCCGCTTACAAGGTCGCCGATCTTCATCTGCACCAGGTCGCAGCCACGAAGCTTGCTGTCGATCGCCAGATCGAACAGCGCCCGATCTCGCAGGCGGCGGCGCTGATTGAGGTAGAACCGGATTTCCCAGATCTGCTTCGGTTTGAGAGCCCGCTTTGCGCCCACGGCCCGTCCGGCATTCCAGACCGGGCGTTTGGTGGCGGCGAATTCTGTTTCAGGCATCTCCATGAGAACGCTTGCCGGCGACGACGCGGGTGAGAATGGCTTGGGGCTTGTGCCGACCAACTGACGTCATTCCATGGGGCACTGCGGACGACCGACATCCGCAGAACCTGCCGTCTACTCGCAATCCAATGCGGATAACGATCACCCCCTTGCTGGATAGTCTGGCAGCGTGGTCGGCTTTGCCCCTATCAAACGCACCGGATACCGACGTCGGGCAATCTTCCAGAACTACGCTCTAAACACGCCACTTAGTAGTGGATTAAATCCATCGTCAATTTCCGATTGATGTTGACCGCCTATCACTTATCGGATAATCCCGATGCATGGATGTCGATACTTCACTCAGGATTCTGGCCGCTTTGGCGCATTCAACTCGCCTCGACGCTTTCCGCCTGCTCGTCCAACACGAACCCGAGGGCCTATCAACGGGGCAGCTCGTGGACGCATCGGGCCTGACACAGAGCACATTTTCGACACATCTAGCCGTCCTTGTAAAAGCCGGGTTGGTCTTGCCTGAGAAGCGCGGGCGCCAGCAAATTCAGCGGGCAAACATAGATGCCCTCAAGAGCTTCATGCTGTTTCTGGCGAAGGACTGCTGTCAGGGACGTGCCGAGCTTTGCGAACCCCTCGTTGCCGAACTCACCTGCTGCTGAAGGATTTTACCGTGGCTGATAAGGTCTACAGCGTCCTGTTCCTATGCACTGGGAACAGCGCCCGCTCGATCTTGAGCGAGGCGATTATGAACAAACTCGGGGAGGGCCGTTTTCGCGCATACAGCGCAGGAAGCCAGCCCAAGGGCGACGTCCATCCCATGGCCCTGTCTGTGCTGTCCAACCTCGGGTTTGACACAGCAGAGATGCGTTCCAAGAGCTGGGATGAGTTCGCCGCGCTCGATGCCCCGAAATTCGATTTCATCTTTACCGTATGCGACAATGCTGCCGGTGAGGCTTGCCCGGTCTGGATCGGGCATCCGCTCACGGCGCATTGGGGCATAGAAGATCCGGCTGCCGTTGAGGGCGAAGGCCAGCGCGAGGCGTTCCTACAGGCGCTCCGCTTCCTTCAGAACCGGATCTCGCTGTTTCTCGCTCTGCCAATCGCCAGTCTCGATGAAATGGCGATGCGCAGCAAACTCAAGGAAATTGGACAGGCCGAAGGGGCCAGCGTCAAAGCGGGAGCCGACAAGTGACCATCGACATCGTCATTTACCACAATGCCGAATGCGGCACATCGCGCAACGCGCTCGCCATGATCCGCAATGCAGGCACCGAACCGCATGTGATCGAATATCTCAAAACGCCGCCCACACGCGCCTTGCTGGTCGAGCTGATCGACCGCGCCGGGATGGTCCCTCGTGATCTCTTGCGCGAAAAGGGCACGCCCTATGCGGAACTGGGCCTGGAAGATACGTCGCTGTCGGATGACGAACTGTTGGATGCGATGATAGCGCATCCGATCCTCATCAACCGCCCCCTGGTTGTGTCACCGCTCGGTGTAAAACTCTGTCGCCCTTCCGAAGCGGTGCTTGATCTGCTCCCTACAGGCCAGCTCGGCGCTTTCGCGAAAGAAGATGGCGAACAGGTCGTGGACGCCTCGGGCCAGCGTATCGCTTGATGCTGCAAGCAATTCTGATCTTCATCGCGACGATTGCACTCGTTATCTGGCAACCCAAGGGCCTCGGCATTGGGTGGAGCGCCATGGGCGGGGCGATCGTGGCGCTGCTTGCGGGCGTCGTATCGCTCTCCGACGTGCCTGTAGTCTGGGGGATTGTCTGGAACGCGACGGGCGCCTTTGTCGCAATCATCGTCATCAGCTTGCTGCTGGACGAAGCCGGCTTCTTCGAATGGGCGGCGCTGCACGTCGCCCGCTGGGGCGGGGGGCATGGTCGCCGACTGTTCGTCCTGATCGTGCTGCTTGGCGCGGCGGTGTCAGCGCTGTTCGCTAACGATGGCGCGGCGCTGATCTTGACGCCTATCGTCATCGCCATGCTTAGAGCGCTAGGGTTCGAGGACAAGGCGACGCTGGCGTTCGTCATGGCGGCGGGGTTCATCGCAGATACAGCCAGTCTGCCGCTGGTCGTCTCGAACCTGGTCAACATAGTGTCAGCCGACTTTTTCGAAATCGGGTTCGGCGAATATGCGTCTGTCATGGTGCCGGTCGATGTGGTGTCGATTGCCGCCACGCTGGGCGCGCTCCTGATCTTCTTCCGACGCGATATACCGCAAGATTACGACGTAGCCGCGCTGCGCGTTCCCGGTGCCGCGATCCGTGACGCTGCGACATTCCGCGCCGGATGGATTGTCCTCGCCTTGCTGCTCGCTGGCTTCTTCCTGCTCGAACCGCTCGGCGTGCCGGTTAGCGCCGTTGCCGCTGCCGGAGCAATCTTGCTGCTGGTGATCGCTGGGCGAGGCCAGGTAATCCAGACCGGCAAGGTGCTGCGTGGGGCACCCTGGCAGGTCGTGATCTTCTCACTGGGCATGTACCTGGTCGTCTATGGCCTGCGGAACGCTGGCCTCACTGACCATCTGGCAACGTTGCTTGATCGCACCGCGCAAGGCGGTGTGTGGGGTGCAGCACTGGGAACGGGCGTGATTGCGGCTGTCCTTTCGTCAGTCATGAACAACATGCCGACTGTACTGGTAGGCGCGCTGTCGATCGACGCCGCACACGCGACCGGGGCAGTCAGGGAAGCGATGATCTACGCCAACGTGATCGGCTGCGATCTCGGACCCAAGCTGACACCGATCGGCTCGCTCGCGACACTGCTCTGGCTACACGTCTTAGGGCAAAAGGGTGTACGGATCGGATGGGGGTATTACTTCCGGGTCGGGGCCACGCTCACCGTGCCTGTCTTGCTCATAACGCTTGCGGCGCTCGCGCTGCGAATTGGAATTGAATGATGCCCCTCCGCGACATTGCCGAACCCGACCATCTGCCCGCGCTCGATCGGCGCTATGCGCTCGATCGTCCTGCCCTCGGGCTGGGCGCCGGTGATCCACCGCCCCGCATCTTGCTGCTCTACGGTTCACTTCGGGAGCGATCATATTCGCGTCTGTGCATCGAAGAAGCGGCGCGGCTGCTCCGCTTCTTCGGCTGCGAAACGCGCATTTTCGATCCTTCGACACTCCCGCTGCCCGACCAGCACGCCGCCGACGATCATCCGGCAGTCCACGAACTGCGCGAGCTATCGATGTGGTCGGAGGGGCAGGTGTGGTGCAGCCCCGAACGCCACGGCCAGATTACGGGCATCATGAAGCTGCAGGTCGATCACCTGCCGCTCAGCATGGGCGGGATGCGTCCGACGCAGGGCCGCACGCTCGCGGTCATGCAAGTGTCGGCCGGATCGCAGTCGTTCAATAGCGTTAACACGCTGCGCGTGCTGGGCCGATGGATGCGGATGGTGACGATCCCCAACCAGTCATCGGTCGCCAAGGCGTTCAACGAGTTCGATGATGCCGGCCGCATGAAGCCGTCGAGCTATTACGACCGAATCGTCGATGTGATGGAAGAGCTGGTGCGCTTTACGGTGCTGTTGCGTCCGCACACCGCCCATCTCGTTGACCGCTATTCGGAGCGAAAAGAAACCGGGGTGCCGATCGACCCGGCAACGGACCTGTCGACCATCGCGGTCACCACGAGGCGCTGATCGCCATTCATGCAAACGACCAAATCGAAGCTTAGGTGACAGCCATGCAAAACATCACACCGATCGATCGTCGCTCCTTTCTTGGCCTGACCTCTCTTGCATTTTCAGGCCTCGCGCTGAGCGGTTGCGCGACATCGAGCCTTCCTCGATCATCGACTGCTGCGGGATATGGCCCCTTGGAGGCTGACCCGCGCCAGCTCCTCGATCTGCCGCGTGGCTTTTCATATCGCGTGATCTCTGCCTTGGGCGATCCGATGGACGACGGCTTGCGCGTGCCGGATCATGCCGATGGCATGGGAGCGTTCCGGCTTGATGCGCGCCGGGTGGCTCTGGTTCGCAACCACGAACTCTCGCCGAAACATGGCAGCATCGGCCCGTTCGCGTCCTCTCGCAGCACGGGGGCCGGTTTCGATCGCGGAGCGGATGATAGCTGGTTGCCGGGGGGGACGACCACCCTCGTGTACGATCAGATGACCGGGCAGGTAGAGCGCCAACATCTGAGCCTCGTCGGCACCATACGAAATTGTGCAGGCGGTATCACGCCGTGGGGCAGCTGGCTCAGTTGCGAAGAAGACGTGTCGCGCGCTGGAAATGGCCTGCGGGAGGATCATGGTTGGGTGTTCGAGGTTCCTGCCGCGCACGCGGGACGGACCGAGGCCATTCCGATGCGCGCCATGGGACGGTTCAACCATGAAGCAGCAGCCGTCGATCCACGGACCGGCATCGTCTATCTAACTGAAGATCGCGACGACAGCCTGTTCTATCGGTTTCTTCCTGCGTCGCCCGGACAGCTGGCGCGGGGAGGTCGCCTGCAAGCGTTGGCGTTTGCGGATCGCGCGCTTGGCACCGACAGCCGCAACTGGGACACGCGCACGCTGTCCATCGGGCAGTGGACCGATGCCCGCTGGATCGATCTCGATGGAACCGACAGTTCGAACGACGACTTGAGGAAGCGTGGCAATCTGGCAGGTGCCGTGCGTTTCGCCAGAGGCGAAGGCATCCACTTCGGGTCCGGCGAACTCTACTTCTGCTGTACCTCCGGGGGGGCGGCAAGGCTGAGCCAAATTATGCGCTACAAGCCGTCCACCAGCGAAGGCCAAGTGGGCGAAGCTGACGCACCAGGCAGGCTCCAGCTCTTCGTGGAGTCGACGAGCACTGCGATGCTGAACTTCGGCGACAATCTCACGGTCGCGCCGAACGGGCACCTGATTGTCTGCGAGGATCAGTATACCGACGTCGTCGACAACCACCTTCGCGGGATCACGCCACAAGGGGCGGTTTATTCGTTTGCCCGCCTTCATGCGCAAACGGAGCTGGCCGGTGCATGCTTCTCACCGGATGGTCGAACGATGTTTGTCAACATCTACAGCCCTGCCAAGACTCTGGCGATTACCGGCCCCTGGCATGCGGTCACCGCATAACCCGTTGCTCCGACTGACAATCCGCTAGCCCACCCCGCCTTGGCTGGCAGCAGGGGTGGGCATCAACAGATTTCGCGGCGCAGTCTCGGTCAGTGCTCATGGCGCTTTCCGAACAAACGACGGTCGAGAGACCAATCTCCTGCGCCGACGATCAGTAGATACAGGCAGCCAAGAAGCATCGTCAGGTCGGCGCGGGACTCATGCTGCGCGCTCCAGAAGCCGTAGCGTTTGAAGTCGGGGAGACTGAACGGCCCAAAACCCTCGCCAAGCAGGATCGGGAGCTTCGTCGAAACCAGCGCCACGATCATCGTGACGATCAGGGGGATCGTCGCTAGCCTCGTAAACAGGCCGAGGATGATGAGCGCACCGCATACCAATTCGACCACGCCGACGAACGGCCCCAGGATCTCGGGCGCAGGAATACCAATCTTGGCAAAGCGTCCAGCTCCGAGGATGTCGGGGAAGATCAGCTTCTGAATGCCTTCGGGGAAGAACACCACTAACCCCACCGCAAGACGGATCAGGATTGTCCATGGGTTGGCGTTGCTGTCGGCCCAGCGTGATCGCATCGTCATCGGTGATCTCTTCCTTTACTCTCTTTGATTGCGACCCACCGTGAGGCAGCTCGGCCCCCCAGTTCGCCAGCGATAAGTGCCGCCGCCAGCAGAAGGGTAGCGGCCACTGGTTCCTCTACGAGGAAAAACAGGCTGCCCCCGACGACCAGACCTACGCCGTTCACGGCGGCCCATGCCCATTCAGATTTCGATAGGCGTGACAGCGACATCAGGCGGTCATTCGCCGGGCAACGCGGCCGTGAAACGGGAGAGGTCTGAAAGGCCGAGAGCCTGCTCGATGGCGCCGACGCGGCTTAAAGCGGCATCAAAGCCATCGGCACCGAACTGCTTGTGTTCGATCTCCTCGAACTGCTCACCCAACTCCCTGAACCGGTGCTCACCCAAGGCCTCTTTGAAGGCGGGGAATACAACCGTGTCCTCTCGCGCCGAATGTACTTCGTACATGCGGGCGAAGCCGGTCATCGCCTTTGCCATAGCTGCCGCCTGGCCGGTTGCGATGATCCCTGCCTTGGTCTGATCGATGATGTAGTCGGTAATTTGGCGGCCTCGTTCATGCTGGGCAAGAAGGATGGCGGGGAGTTGAGCAGCGGCACCGCCAACCTTTTGCACGGCCGGAAAGACATACGCCTCTTCCAGCATTTTCTCATGGTACTGCTCGCCAAAGGCACGAAAGAGCGTGGCGGCTTGATTAAGCGCGCCCACGTCGACCCGGGCGCCGGATGCGATCAGCGGCCCCGCCTCGCGATAGACGATCAACACGCGGCGCAGGACGCCGTGCTCGCGCATCAAGTCTTCGTTCGGTGTAACCTCTTCCTCGCCAGCCTCCTTGTGTTCACCCCCGCGATCAAGATCGCCTGCCCCCCGCGAGCAGGCCACAGTCGCCAGCATCAGCGGGATCACCAGACCTGCTTTGCACAGCAGGGCACGTCGCCCGACATCGTGATCGTTTATCGGCGAAGTCATGTTATACCTCCGATGAGACGAAAGGGACGATTAAAGTACGTGAGCTACCATAAACCGGCATTCACAACGACGCTATCGGTTTTCGACATCGAAATTCGTCTATATAGCGTGCGGAATGATGAATGATGGATCACCGCGAGCTCCTTTCTGGCTTCGTGCGCCTGCACATCCTGCTCCATGCGGCCGACGCGCCGATTTATGGACAGTGGATGATGGAAGAGCTGGCACATCACGGTTACCGCCTGAGCGCCGGCACCCTGTATCCGATGCTGCATGGCATGGAGAAGAAGGGCTATTTAACCAGCCACGAGGAGCGGCACGGCCGCGCGGTCCGCAAACTGTATGTCGCGACCGATCTAGGGCGCGAGGCTTTAGAGATCGCCCGCGGGAAAGCGCGCGAGTTATTCGGCGAACTGGTGGAAGGGCATGGGCGTGAGCGACGCCCAGGAGACGACACCGCCTGACGCTGGCCGGGTCGGCGAGGTGTTCCTTGCCTTTCTTAAGCTCGGTCTCACCTCGTTCGGCGGACCGATCGCCCATCTCGGATATTTTCGCGACGAGCTGGTGCTACGTCGCAAATGGATCAGCGACGATGCTTATGCCGAGTTGGTGGCATTGTGCCAGTTTTTGCCTGGTCCTGCCTCCAGCCAGACCGGCTTCGTGCTGGGCCTCTTGCGCGCAGGTCCGCTCGGCGCGCTCGCGGCCTGGACTGCGTTCACGCTGCCGTCTTCGCTGCTCATGCTGGCCGTAGCTTCTGGGGCATCGAGCCTTCAAGGTGCCGTCGCGGCCGGTGCTATTCATGGGCTCAAGCTCGTTGCTATCGTGATCGTCGCCCAAGCGGTGTGGGGCATGGCGCGGTCGCTGACGCCAGATCTGCGGCGCGCGTCGATCGCAGCAGTCGCGGCCCTCGTCCTCGTACTTTCGGGCGGTGCCATCGGGCAAGTCGCTGCCATCGTTATCGGCGGATTAGCCGGACTGGTCTTATGCCGCGAACCCGCAGCATCTCCAGGCGATGGCCTTCCGGTCAGGGTTTCCCGTCATGTGGGAATCGCCAGCCTGACCTTGTTTGCGGCAATGCTGCTCGCAATGCCGGTCATAAGTGCAGCCCTCGGCGGACCGGGGTGGAGCCTGTTCGATATCTTCTATCGTGCTGGCGCACTCGTGTTCGGGGGCGGCCATGTCGTGCTGCCGCTGCTGCGTGCCGATCTCGTGCCTACCGGGCTGATGACGGACGACCAGTTTCTCGCCGGCTATGGGGCAGCCCAGGCGCTGCCCGGCCCTTTGTTCGCCATCGCCGGATACCTTGGCCCAATCGCAGCCGGTAGCGCATGGGGCGCGCTCCCTGCGATCCTTGGCGTGTTCCTGCCCGGCCTCCTGATCGTTATCGGCGTTTTGCCGTTCTGGTCGCGCTTGCGGCTCAATCCCGTCGCGCGATCGATTGTCACCGGCGTGAACGCGGCGGTCGTCGGCATATTGGCAATGGCGCTCTATGATCCGCTCTGGACGACCGGGATACGTTCGTTGGCGGACGTGGCGGCAGTCGGTGTGGGACTGGTCGCGCTGTTGCGCTGGCATCTCCCGCCGATCGTGCTCGTCGTTGCGATGGGCGTCTTCTCGGGAGCCGTAGCCTCACTGCTATGATGGCTGCGCAAAACCTTTCCGAAAACGAAGGTCATACGAGAAAGAAAGGCAGATGTACGGCTTTCTAACCCGTCGGGCGGCCCGTTCCCGAAATCTATTCTCAATCGCTTTGTCTTGGAACGGTCTAGTAAAGATGGGAAACGGAATTGTTAGGGCTTCTCGGAAACGCTGGCATTGGATGCGTCTTACCTAATCTAGCGACTGGGAGTAAATCACTTACGATCGGCAGGTTAGCGCTAAGTGCCGACATACACTTGGTCCGAGAGGGATGGCAGCTATGTCCCAGCCCTAGTCATAAGCGGACCGACCGGTCGTTGGCACAGCATTTTTCCACTCGAGTGACTTGGATGGGCGCATTGGTGCCTGACGGTTCCGCGCTGAGCGAATGACGGGTTCTGGCGAAGGCCGTCGTTCAGATGGCGACGTAGGAACGACGGCTTTGTCCCAGACCACGTCATAGCTGTCGTTCGGCTCAACAGCGCAGGAAGACGCGAGCCGTACGACCAACTTGGGCGCGTAACAGACATTTCCCAATCTGTCGGCGCAACGATCAAGGCCGCATCAGCAAGTCCCGACGGGCAATGGCAAGTCAGTTTCTTCCGCTCAGCAAAGTCATTCCGGATGCCGCCGCGACGAGTCGCACCGCCTTCGGCGGTTGCGCTCGGGACAGTTGCAAAGTGCAGTAGCGCTTTGCAACTGTCCCGAGCGCTTCAATGGCCTCGGATCGTCTCAAACGGCGGATAATTTTGTAGCCCATAAATAAAGGGTTGCGGTGAGACGAGACACCATCTGCAAACATAACAGCCAGCAGCTCGACTTGGGCGGCACGGGAAGGCCGGCAGCCTCGATGCGGGCGATGCAGGCGGCGCGGTCCCATTTCCATTCGCGAAGCGGGTATCGGCACTCGAAGAGATCATGCTCGATCGCGGAAGCATGGGCATGGCGCCGAGTATCCGCCGGCGAGGCATCATAGCCGATCAGGCGGATGACCTTCTGGCCGCGCGCCCAGGCCGCTTTCGCCGGCGCCCACTGTTTCAGGAACGCATCCTGGGGCGCCACCTTCCACTTAAGGGAGCACGAATGACGCCCCAGAGAAATGCTCGGCAGCGTCGCATTGGTGAGGACGTTGGCTAGCAGGTCGTAATAGGGCGGCCAGTGCTTGAACCGGCGCGGCGTGTAGCGAACGGTCTCGTAGCGGATGCCGCGCGCGGCCATCCAGGCGGCGATCATCTTCTGATAGGCGTAGGTCTCCGGCTTCTCGATGCCCGGGTCGCCGGTCAGGACGAGATCGGGCGGGGTTCCGCGGCTTTCGAGCTCGACGAGCAGCGCGGTGCTGTCGACGCCGATCCCGTAGGCGAGCACCACGGGGGCAGGTTCGGCGACGCGGATATAGTCGATGTCGCGAATATGCGCGGCGGGCGCGGAAGGATCGGTCGCCAGCATGGAGGTGCTCCGTTCTCGCGCAGTCCATCTGCGCGCCGAACGTCCCCCCGCCTCTCCTCCTCGGCCCTGGGTGGTGAAAGCGCATCGTCACTCGGCGTCCTGAAGGCTGGACTCCCGATCGTATAGATCGAGATGGACGCCGATCGCGGCCGCCGCGTCGGTCGTGAGGTCCCGGTGGTCATCGCCGTCGAGGGCGGTGGCCATCTCGATCACCGGATGAACCGATACGACCTGGCCTGACGGAAGCCGGAAGAGGTTGGTCGATCCGTCGATTTGTTCGGTCCCGTCGGGGACGTCGAAGCGGCCATGGATTTCGAACTCGACATGCATCAGACTGCTCCTCTGCTGAAGACGATATTGCGGCCCCACCGGCGGACGCGACGCCGCCGAAAGAGCAACGGCACGCGGATGCCGACCTCGAAAGGCGGCCCCCCTTGGAGATGAATTGGATGAGCGACATCGCCGATCGAATTGCGGAGCTTGTGGCGGACCAGCTTGGTGCCGATCGCGACAAGGTTACACCCGACGCCCATTTTATCGATGACCTCGGTGCCGACAGCCTCGACGTCGTCGAGCTCGTCATGGCTATCGAGGAAGAGTTCAATATCTCGATATCGGATGCCGATGCCGAGAAAATCCAGACCGTCGGCGACGCAATCACCTACGTCGAAAGCGCCAAAGCCTGACGCTGGAATCGAGCCTGCGGGAGGATTTTGGGATAGGGAAGCCTGGGCAGCGTCCGGCCGTTTCGGCGGGCGCTGCGGGTCAGCTCGAAACAATAGGTGAAAAGCCCGGCGGTGCGATGGCGGGTCAGGAGGCCTTCAGCCTGAAGACGGCGGAGCCAGGTTTCCGGCTGCTCCCGAAGTCCCGGGCCTGGCAGGCCGAGGCCGACGATCTGTGCGATCGCGCCATCCATGCCCCGTTCGCCGAGCCGGATTTTGGAGAGCGTCCGATCGGAGATGGTGCGGTTCCCTACGCGAAGGACGATGCGCGGCCGGGAGACGCCCCGGTGCGCGCCGGACAGGGCAGCATAGACCCGGCCGACATGACCTGCCTCGGGATCGCTGTAGGAGACCACGGCCTCGATTCTGGGGCGTGCTTGACGAAGAAGCCGAAAGGCACGGGCGCAAAAGAAGCTTTCGCCATTCTGCGGAACGCTGTCGAGCAGGACCAGCCGCGCGAGGACGCATCCTTTGGCGGGATCGGTAAAGCCGGTATGCCGGGTGATGACGGCGTCGGTCGCCGGCACAGCAAAGACGGCCACACCTTCCAGCACCGCCTGGCGGCCGAAGAGACCTATCGCGACCTGAGCGGCCGGGTAGCTCGGCAGATAATGATGCTCGGCGATGAACGCGCGCGCGGCGGCGTGGTCGATGATGTCCGCCGAGTAGGCTTTCGGATTGATGACGAGAGAGTCGGTCGCCCATAGAGCGCGCCGCTCCCGCCAGCGCTGGCTGCGTGAGGTGTCCATGTCGTGGCCTCGGGATGGAGAAGGATCGACGCCGCTTGGACCTTCGACCTGTCTCCCCGGTCCATTCCCCTCTTCTTTGGACAGGGATCGAGATGAATCGGTTTACGGAATGTTTGGGATTGGGCACGATCAGATATCGCACATCCCCTGATTGGCGCCGGTGAGCTTATGTTCCTTTGAGGCCTTGCGAGCTTCACATGGCGTCATGTTCCCGGTAGCGAATAGTCCTCCGGGTTCTTTCAACCAAAGAAGGCAAGATCATCATGAGCGAAGTATCGGAAGACGATAGCACGCTGATTACCCTGACCGCCGATATCGTCGCGGCACATGTGACGAACAACAGCGTGGCGGTCGCTGATCTGCCATCCTTGATCCAGAATGTTCATGGAGCGCTGAGCAATCTCGGCAAAAGTGAACCGGCTGCCGAAACAAAGCAGGAGCCGGCGGTGTCGGTCCGGGCTTCGATCAAACCCGACTATATCGTCTGTCTGGAAGACGGCAAAAAGCTCAAGATGCTCAAGCGCCATCTCATGACGCATTATCAGATGACGCCGGCTGATTATCGTTCGAAGTGGAATCTTCCGGCCGACTATCCGATGGTCGCACCCAACTATGCCGAGCAGCGCCGCACGCTCGCGAAGAGCATCGGCCTCGGGCGCAAGCCCAAGGCGGCCAGCGCCGCGCCGGCAAAGGCCACCAAAGCCGCCCCGGCTCGTCGCGGACGTGCAAAGTCAACCGAAGGGCAGCCTTCCTAGCAGCATCAACGCGGCATTTCGGTTCGGAGACGTCGGGTTTGGAACAGGGACAGTCGGGTCAAAGTGCGCCGGCGCGGCGCGTGACAGCACCTTCAGGGCAGCCCGATGCACGTCCGCCGTCCTATCCCGGCACCGAGGCGTCGGTCGGCACGGTCGTGAGCCTGGCCGACGCCTATTGGGATGCCGCGCACAGGCTGTTGCCGCAGATCGAGAAGGGCCGGGGTGTCTCGTCCGCGCCTGCCAGGCTGTGCGCCATTCAATCGATCGAGACCTATCTCAACGCGTTCTTGCTCTTTCATTCGCTCGATCGAAAGCTGGTGCGGGGCCTGCAGCACGATCTCGCCGAGCGCACGCGCCTGGCGGTCGAAAAAGGGCTGTCGCTCCGCCGACGCACCGCAGAGCATCTGATCCGGCTCAGCGACCAGCGTGACTATCTGGTGGTGCGATATGGTCCAGAGCAGCTCGGCGACCTGTCAGAGATCAACCGGATGTTCGCGACGCTGAAGGAGATCGCAGAGAAGGTCCGGGCAGCGATCTTCGAGCAGCCCTATGATCGTGCAGACCCATGGTACAAGGTCTATTGGTGACCCGGAGACCTTGTCGCGCAGTGATGTCCGGTCGCGAGCGGCGAGGGCCAGCCTCCCAGTCAGAACAGGGTCAACTGCTCGCCGATCGCGCGGGGCTGTGGTTCACGCGCTGGCATGCGAGGAGATGGGCGCGCAACTGTCGTTTGCGGTAGGGAGCGTGCCGGCGGCTCGGCTGCGCGAGGTTGGGCCGCAAGCTTCGCACCCCAGCCTCCCAGGATATGGGCCGGAGTGAACCAGTGCTCGCGAACCTCGTTGCTGAGGGAGTTGCCGACCATGACATGGGCCGGGATATGGAGCAGCGAGAACTGGATATAGGCCATGTGGACGGCTCGGCTGTCGATATCGACCGCGGTCACATGGAGATGGCGCTGGTAATTGATGTCGGCTGCGAGCATCGCCTGCGCGAGCGCGATGACCATGGCCCCTGCACCGCAGGCGGGCTCCATCGCGCTGACGAACCCCTTGTCGGCGATCAGCGCCCGCGCGTCATCGGCGTTGCCGAGCGTGATTTCCGCCATCATCTGGCATACGGGATAGGGCGTGAAGAACTGGCCCCTGTTCTTGTTGTGGATCTCGAGCGCGGTGAAGATGCTGCCCAAGACATCGCCCGGCGCGGCTTCCAGCGCCAAGGTGATTTCGGCGAAGACCTGCGGAAACATCTCGACGGTCGGCCTGTCATATCGTCCCACGATCTCGAGGTAGCGCGCCTCCCGATCGGTCCGCGAGCGGCTGTCGACGCTGTTCGAGATGCTGATCGCGCAGAGCTCCATGCAATCGGAGAAGAGGCTGTAGCGATCGTGGCGATAGCCATGGGCGTCGAAGAGTTTGAGGACGTTCCTGATATGTCGATCCTGGGGCGGCATGAGGGTTCCCCGAGCGCCGGCCGTCTGGCGACCGCGCCTGCTGTGTCTGGTTGAAGGGTGGGAGGGTCCGCCGGCATCGACGGAGAGCTCACGCGGCGGCGAGCAGACCCTCGAGCGTCACGGCGCGTCTGGGCCTCCGCCCGAACTGGTAGCCGTGATTGGTCGCGTATTTGCTGACCGACATGGCCTTCCGGTCGAGAGCGAGCGCCAGATCGGCGATCGAAACCCCGGTGCGGAAGGCGATTTCGAGGGCGCGGGTCTCATCGTCGCTGAACGGGCGGATGTAGCCGTGGACCAGGCCCAGGACGTTGGCACGCGTGGTGATCGATGCCTTGGTCCGGCCCATGCTCGCTGCGAGGGTCTTGGTCGCGACACGGCCATAGTCTGCGCGCAGTCGCGCTTCCTCGGCCTCGGTCCAGTCCGGACCGATGCGCCATCCGTTGCGGTTGGCATGGAGGCCGCGCAGCCCGAGATATTCGGCGCGGTGGCGCAGCGAGCCAGCGGTGCGGCCGAGCTGGCGCCGCAGCGGGGTCAGGCTTGTCCCCTCGGTATAGGCCTTGCCGAGGAACGCGTCCTCTTCGGGTGTCCAGGCCCGGCCCCATCCGCGGCCGTAGCCGAGCTTGCGGATGGCAAGGCCGAAGCCTCTGATCGTTCTATGCGGAAAGCCCTCCCCGACAAGCATCGCGACGATCGCCGTGTAGCGGTGCCCCGCCTCCGCAAGCTCGAGTGCGCGAGCCGTCTCCTGCTCAGTCCAGTCGGGCGGATGGTTTGCGTGCACGATGCCGAGATAGCCGGCGCGGCTGGACAACCCGCCGAAAGGCCGGCCGATCAGCGTCGCGATCTGGGCGAGAGGAACGCCGCGGCGATACCCCTCGGTGAGCTGGGCATCTTCCCAGGGTGTCCATTCGGGAGGATTGCCTTCGGTCAGGTCGAGAAGCCGGGCCCGGGCATAGACCGCTGAGCAGGAGCGAGCGAGATCCGAGGCGATGGTGGCGGTCGGCTCGGTGCCATAGCGGCGAGTGAGCTCTGCATCGTCGAATTCGGTCCACGACCGCGTCGAGTTGCGACGAAGCCCCAGCAGCGCGATCCGCTCGGATATCGCCCCCCTGCCCCTGCCGAGCGTGAGCGCCATATCGCCAATCGAGATGTCTTCGAGAAAGAGAGCTCGGAGCCTTTCACTCTCGGCCGGCGTCCAGGCGTCCGCGCGATAGGCCATTTCGCGCAGCGGCGGTGGCTGGGGGAAAGGGCCTGGCGCAGGCGCGAGCTCGACGACGTTGGCGTCCAGGTCGAGCGGGGTCATGCCAGTGCCACCACGGGAATGTCGCTGATCTTGGCCCTGAGCCGGGCATGCAGACGGGCGATCCGGTCCTCCCCTCGCGGCATGGTGTCGACCGCTGCAATGGCCGCCAGCATGTCGAGCGCATTGTCGACGGCATCGCGTGGGCAGCCGAGGTGGCCGGCGAGGTCGTTTGCCGTGGTCGCGTTGGGGGCGATGCGCCTGAGCGCGCCGATGATCGAGGCCGCGTGCGGCGCCGACGGATCGAGCAGGAAGGCGTCCAGCGCGCGCGTGCCCTTGAGGGTCAGCGCCGTATCGCGCGAGCCGTTCGACACCTCGCGCAGCGCGGAAAGATCGAGCAACTTCTCGGCCTCGTCGCTGTCGATCGCAGCGGCCGCGGTCAGCTTGGGCGTCGCGCCGAGATGCTCGGTGATCGTCTCTTCCATATGGGCGAGAACGGGGAGCGGCGACATCGCCGGCCCCATGGCGAAGAATTCGCCGGGAGCGAGCTTGCGCAGGCGGTCGGCCTCCTTCGCCGAGAAACCGAGCAGATCGGCGGCGCGCGCAATGTCGCGGTCGAAGACGTTGAGGCCGACGAGGAAGTTCTGCAGCTCGGAGATCACCGAGGAGGAGAGCTTGGCGAGGCGCTGGGTGGCGATAACCGGTGCGATGCCGCGCTTGCGGCCACGGGCGCAGAGGTCGGTGAGCGTGGCGACGCCGAGGCGGCGGGTCTCCGCGTCGCGGGCCGATCCCGCATGATGCGGCGCGAGCAGATGGCCCTCGTCGATGCAGACGAGGACGGTGTGGCTCCAATGCTCGCGCGGCGCGCCGATCAGGCCGGCGAACAGGGCCGCCGCCTTGATGATGCGCTGGTCGGGATCAAGGTCGGTGAGATCGACATGGAGCGAGAGCCGGTGCTGGCGGGCGCGCGCGGCCGCTGCCGTCAGGCCGTCCGAGGTGAGTTCGCAGCCTTTGAGCGAGGTCGCGCCGATATGGGCTGCGAGATTGCCGAATTCGCCTTCGGGATCAACCAGCACGACGGTCGTGAAGTCGAACGCCTCCTCGATGATCTTGCGCAGGGTCCGGCTCTTGCCGGCGCCGCTGCTGCCCTGGATGAGCAGCCGGCCGGCGAGCAGGCGCTCGAGGTTGAGCATGAGCGCGCCGCGGCTGTGCTTGCCGATCGGCACGGACCATTGGTCGGCGGATGGGTCGATCGATAGGACTGTAGCCATGATGGGATCTCCTGGGCCTGGCCTGTCTGGCCATCGCCCACTCGATCCCTCTTCCCTTTGCGCATCGGGCGCCTGGCCGCGCTATTGCGGCGCCCCCGGGGGAGGTCAGCCGCCCGGCCGCGGTGCTCGATCCTTGTTGCGCTTGTCGGCGACATAGCTCTGGCCGTTCTCGCCCTTGAGGATCTCGAAAAGGCCCGTTCCCGTGAAGAGCGCGGTAAAGTTCTTCACGCCGTAGTTGCGGGGATCGATGGGCGCCTGCCGCTTCGCCGCGCTGCCCGCCGCCGACATGAGCGCCCAGCCGTCCTCGCGCGCGGATGCCTCGACGGCACCGCGCAGGATCGTCACGAGCTTGGTGTTCTGTGCCAGGGTCTTTTCGGTGGCCTTGCCCGCTGAAGGCTTGGACTTCGCCTTGGCCTTGGGCGCGGCGGGTGCTTCGGGAGCCTCGCTCTGAGACGCTGGCTGGCTCGGATCCTCGAGGCTGTCGAGATAGAGGAAGGTGGTGCAGGCGTTGACGAAGGGCGCGGGGGTCTTGCGCTCACCGAATCCGTAGACTTCATGACCATTGGCCTTCAGCTGCATGACCAGCGGGGTGAAATCGCCATCGCTCGATGCGATGCAGAAGGCGTCGGGCTTCTGCGTGTAGAGCAGTTCCATCGCGTCGATGACGAGCGCGATGTCGGTCGCATTCTTGCCGGTGGAATAGCTGAATTGCTGGATCGGCCGAATCGCGAAGTCATGGAGCTTGTCGGTCCATCCCTTGAGCGCGGGCTTGGCCCAATCGCCATAGGCGCGGCGAATATTCGCGGTGCCATATTTGGATAGCTCCGCGAGCATCACCGCGATCTTCGCATGGGACACATTGTCGGCGTCGATCAGGAGGGCGATCCGCCGATTGAGGCCGCGGGGCTTCTCGTCATTCTCCATGTGGCAATCACCCTTCCTGTTCTGTCTCGTCGTCCGTCGCCGGCTGGACCGCAACCTGCGCATGTGGCTGCAGGCGTTCAAGTCATTGTCGCGGCTTCATCAATCAGCCGGACGCTCCGGCTTGTCCCGCGGCCTCATACCCCAGTCGGGCGCATAGTCCGGACCGTAGTTCGCGCTGCGGAGATATTCGGTGTCGCCAGCCTCATCGACGAGATAGCCGGTCACTTCCTCGGCATAATCGGCGTCGAGCGCGCCTTCGGCGGTCGGGACCAGGCGCACGCCGAACCCCCTGGCGAACAGCGCCTCGTCGGCGGCGCGCATGGCGTCTTCATGGTTCGTGGCCGTGACCGCCATCTTGACGCGAACGGTCGCATAGACGTGAACGAAATGGGTGGGCTCCGACATCATCGGTCTCCTGGGTCTGGCGTTGGGGATGTTGGACAGAATGGGGCCGAAGCGCTCGGCGAACGTCGTCCCGGCAATTTTAGAGTGGCGCCGCGCGATCAGAGATCCATGATCGCTCCGCCCAGGACGGCATAAAGGCCGACCTCGAAGCGAAGGTTCTGCATGGCCCGAAACCTGGCGTCGCGCCGGGCCTCGACGTGGAACGCGCTGCGGCCGGTGTCGGCTTCCTTGATGCCGGTCGAGAGCGTGGGATAGGTCTTGCCAGCACGCGGACCCGTCATGATCTGGGCCGTAGAGCGGCAGTCCAGGGAGCGGTCGAGCGCATAACCGAGACCGCGCAACTGCCTTTTGATTTCGTTGAGCGTGACGGGATGCCAGCCATCGGCGGCGCGGGCGGCCAGTTCGTTGGCGAGGGCGGGGTTCATGGGCGAAGCTCCTTCGCGGTTGCATCGACGGATTCCCGAAGGTCCTCGGCCGAACGTTTGGGGAAATGCTGCGGCAGCGTCAGGCCAGCGGCACGTCGTAGGCCGGCTCGCAGCCCGGTTCGCCGGGATAGATCCCGGCCGCATCGCACAGCAGTACCTGCAGGACGTCATACTCCTCGTGGCGGAGATAGCGTCCTGCCTGGAGTGTGAAGCACTGGTGGGCCTTGGCGGAGGCGCGGCGGACCCGAACTGGGAACTGGCCGCCGACATCGATGTCGCCTTCGAGCGGCCTGCGCGCCTCGCGCATTTTCCGGCCGAGGTCGTTGATGATCGAGCCCGCGACCCGGGGTGAGAAATTGCCGACGAGCAGGAGTTCCGGCAGGCCGTGCAAGGCGTTGCCGATGCTGTAGGCAAAGGCGGGTGTCTCGCCATCGGCGAAGACCAGGAACATATGCTGGCCGCTGCGCGCGATGTTGCGCTCGATCACGGCATAGAAGTCCGAAGCATCGGTCATGAAAACCTCTATATCGGTTGGAGGGGATTCACGCGGCGAGCGGCGGCGCCAGAACCTCCAGATAGGCGGTTTCGACGAGCTCCGTCTTCTGGCTTCGCTCGCGCCGCGACATGTCGAGCTTCACGTAGAAGCCGGCGAAATGAGTCTTCACGATCACGCCCTCGCGGCCGGCATAGCGGTCCCCGCCAACGCACGTTCGCGGCCGGATGCGGACCCGCGACCCGATCCGATGCTCGAGGACAGGTTCAGCAGGGGTCGTCCGCGCGGCGAGGAAGCGCGCCAGGCAGGCCGCGTCATCGAGACGGTCACCGTCCGCGCAGCAGGCCCGCGCGAGCATCGCCCATGAGCGGAGGCTCATCGCATCGCCCGCGAGACGCCGGTCATATGGCTCGTCATGCCCGGCGAGCTGGCCTGCCGCGATATGGGCGTCGGGATCGAAGGCGAGGATCGTGGCTGCATGATATTCGCTCTCGCCGAGCGCGACGGTGAGCTGGTCGATCTGCCGGACGAGATCGGCATTGGCGGTGGCGGGAAGGCCCGAGAAGACGGAGAGTTCAGACATGCAGGGGTTCCGATCGGTGGAGGAAGCTGGAGCGCCGGCGTCTCGATCGGCCGGCACATCTCCCCGATACCCCCTCCCCTTGCACGCGCGCCGGATCAGGCAGCGGCAAGGTCGAGGAGGTCGGGCACGGGAGTGGCGGTGAGCCGCGTTGCCCCGCCGAAGGCGCGCAGGCGGGCGGCCATCGTCTTGCGCAGATGAGCGCGGTTGCCGATGATGGTTTCAGGCGACAGCGGTTCGCCGCGGGCCGACACATAGCCCGTGGCAAGCCGCCCTTCCGGCGTCTCAACGATGATGCGGTGGCCGCGGCCGGGCTGCTTTCCGGCATAACGAGCCGTGAACTCGCCGAGCTTGCCGGTAAGGCCCTTCACCGCCTTGCCCCAGCGTATGTGACCGGCGCCGAGGCTTTCGCCGGCCATGAGCCCGCGTTCGAGCCAGATGCGGAAATGCGTGCGCTGCTGGAGGACGGTGTTGCGGGTGCGCTCCATGGTCCGGCAGAGCGGCAGCGCCGGCGCGTGAAGGTCGAGGAGCCTCAGATAGTCGCCCTGGGCGGCAACGAGGATGTCGTCGAAATCGCGGCCCGCGAGGAGGCTGCGAAGCCGATCGCCAACGCGCCGATCGGCTGGCAGGGCGTCGCCGTGCAACGGGATGATCGCCGTCATGTCCTCGCCAAGCCTATGGAAGCCGGCGCCGGAGACCAGGATGACGGTGAGTTCATCCGGGCCGGCGGCGGCCCGCAAGGCCGGCAAAAGCAGGGCGGCATCCGATGGCGGGCTGGCTCTCTCACCGAACAATCCTGCCTCGGGCGCGCCGAGAATGAGGAGCCGTCGCGTCCACCGGGCGGGCAGCGGTTCGTCGGTCGGCTTGGGCCATGTGCTTGGAAGGGGACGAGCGCGTTGCACCGCCGGCCGCGCATCCGGCGATGGTGCCGCTTCGAATGCGCGGCGCGCGGTATCGAATAGGTCGTCACGATCGCCGCCACCGTCGGCGAAGCCCTGGTCGTAGGCGAGCGAGGCAGGCGACGGGGAGCCGGCCCGCCGGGCTTCCGGTTCCCATCCGGCATGGGCTGCGTACCAGCCCGAGGCGTAGCGCACGGCCCGGTCCCAGTCATAGCCGTGAAGCGTGCGGCCGCGCAGGATGGCGTCGTCGCGGGCGTCACCTTCGCCGCGGCCGACCTTGCCCTCGGTGAAGCCGAAGTTGCGCGCCTGCCGCTCCTCGTCGTTGGCTCTTGACATCGCTTCCATGACTGGGCGCAGCGCGAGTGCCCGGTCACGCATCCGCGCGACCCTCGCTTCTCGGTCTGCCTCGTTCGGGAGATCCGGGAATCGTTGCCAGGCGTCGGCGAGGATTGCCGCATGGTCGGGCCTCCGGCCGCGGGCGATCCAGGTGGCCGCGTCGGCGGGATCGAACGGCTCGGAGATCATCGGTCGCCCTCCGCGCGAAAGCCGAGGCTCGAAGCGGTCAGGCTGTCGAGGCCGCGCGCGAGCGCCTCGTAGCGTCCCGTGAGATTCTCGATTGCCCCGAAGGCCCGTGCGTTGGGCGGCGCCGATGGCACATCGAGACGGAACGGCAGGGTCCGTTCGGCCATCTCGGGGAAGACGGCGCCGAGCAGGATTGCGGCCACCCGGTCGGCGACGGCATCGACGCGCTTGCCGAAATGATGCTTGTCGAGGCCCGGCGCGGCTTCGAGATGCGCCATCGGCGCGATGACGTCCGGCAGGCGGGCGAGCAGCCCGGCTCCCAGGCCGTAGTCCGAATGCATCGAGATCAGACCCTGCCGTTCGAGCGAGATCTCGGTGAAGGGGATATGCACCCGGTAGGAATAGCTCGGCGCCTCGACGCCGATCCGGGTGCGTGTGAGCAATATGCGCATCGCTCCATCCCCCTCAGGCGACCAGCCGCGGCGCGGCGGGCGCGGCGGCAGGGAGATTGAGGTCGCGGCGGATACGCGCGGCAAACCGGTCGGGCTCGACGAGCTCGCGGACGGATGCCCAATGGTTGCGTTCGCCGATATAATCCTGGCGGTCGCGGACCCTGCGAAAGCAGACCTCGCGGTCGGGCCCGAACGGCCCGAGCGAGAACTGGACCCAGAGCATGTCGGCGTGGAGCGTGATCTCGCCGGACACCGCCGGCCCCGCCTTGTTGGAGCGGATGTCGAAGCTGCCCTCATCGAGACTCAGCGCTTCTGCGAGGCGGCGGAGGGCCGCGCGGCCCTCGGAATGGAACAGCTTCTTGGCGGTCTCGTCATAGGCGACGCCGCGCAGGGCGAGCGTCTTGAGCATCGGCCGGTTTCTGAGGTCAGCGATCCGCGCCATGCAGTCTCGGCGCAGCTCGGCATCGGCCGGCCGATCGGCGCAGACCTGCGAGAGATGGCGCACGAGCAGGATGACGGCGGGGTCGGTTTCGACCTCGATGCCGGCGTTGCGGCAATCGGTGATGGCTGCTTGGATAGCGTGGAGCGTGGTGCCGATCGTGACCAGCGCGCTGGGGTCGAGCGCCTGGCCGTAGCGAAATGCCACATCGTAGGTCATGGGGTCCTCCGGGAATCTCGAGCGGTTCTTCCGCTCGCGCCCCCGGCCCCCCTTCCCTCTCGTCCCCCCGGCGGAATGGATTCGAACCTCGCTGCTGGCCCTGCCGAACGACGACAGCGGCGCAGCGACGGTGTATTGCCGCCGGACACGGCGAAGAGCTGGGGCGGACGGAGGAACTGGATGGACGATATCGCGGGCTGGATCGCCCCGATCGCGACGATGATCGCCGCTATGATGACCGCGGCCAATCTGGGCGCGAAGGTCACCGGGTCGGGATTCCTGGTCTTCACGATAGGATCGATCTGCTGGTCGCTCGTGGGGCTATCGACCGGGCAGACCAACCTGCTCGCGACGAACGGCTTCCTGACCGTGGTCAACCTGGTCGGCGCATGGCGATGGCTGGGCGAGCAGCGCCGATACGAAGAGGGTGGCAAGTCCGCCGAGAGGGCCAGCCGCCGATGCTCGAGCGATGAGCTGTTCACCGCGACCGGACTCGCCGGGATGGAGGTGGACGATTGCCACGGACAGCGCATCGGGCGCGCGGTCGAAGCACTCCTCGAGTCCGCGTCGGCGAGGATAAGTTATCTGGTCGTTTCCCGGGGCGGTATCGGCGGTATCGACGAGACGCTGCGCGCGGTGCCTTGCGAGGTCGTCTGCTTCGCTGCGCGACGCCTCTCGCTGACGATCGACTTGGCGGGGTTCGAGGAGCTACCCGTCCTCGCGACGGGCGACTGGCCTGCGGAAGCGCCCCGGATTGGGTCCGACAAGGACGCCCGCCTGCAGGCGACTTGAGGTCGGCAATCGCAATGTTATCCCCGCCTGACCAATCGGATTTTGCGGCAGGCGCCCGGACCGATGGCGCGGGCTATGTGACCGGCATAGACGCCGCAGGCCGCCCAGTAGGCGGCGAGCGGAGGCTTGCGGCTGCGCCAGCTCGCCTCGGCGCGCTCTCTCGCGTCCTGCTGGAGTTCGAGAAGCAGGTCCCGCAGCATGCCCCGCGTTTCCGGATCGAGTGCCCGCAGCCTGGCGACGGCCGGCAGTGTGAGGATCGGATTGCGGACCTCCGCACGATTCGAGCGAGCGGGAATCCGCTCGGTGGCAATGAACTGGTGGGACATGAGGGCTCCTCGAACTGCAGGAGCTCTCGCTCCCGTCGGGCTGCCCTCGCACCCCCTCTCTTCTCTGGCGGTGAGGTGGTCGACGTCGGATTCAGGATAGCGTCGGCGTCTCGAACGGGTTGATCACCGGAACATCGAACGACGCGAAATCGGCGACATTGCGGGTCGCAATCGTTAGGCCGAGAACACGCGCGGTCGCGGCGATCAGGGCGTCCTCGTAGAGATGCTCGCTCTTGCCATGCATGAGCTTTGCCCAGGTGCGATAGATGGCGGCGTCTATGGGAAGGACATTCCAGGCCTCCGCGAGCGCATCGGCCCAGGTTTCGATCTCATCGGCGCGGGCCGGGTCCTGGCCGCGGGTGATTTCGATGCCGGCTTGTATCTCGCCGAGCGTAACGGCCGAGATATGGAGCGTGCTGTCGTCCTGCGCTTCGAGCCACGCGAGCACGGCCCCATGGGGGCGGACGCGGCGAAGCTCCGAAACGATATTGGTGTCGAGGAGGAACATCAGAGGGCGGGCGACGCGCGGTGCTTCCCCCGGCCCCGCGGCGGGATCACGAGATCGCCTCGGCCGGGGGGCGCCAGAAGTAGGTCCTTGAGTGTCGGGCGAGCACGGCTTTGAAGGCGATGCCACTCGGCGGCTGGTACCAGCACCGCCGCTTCGACGCCGCGCTTGGTGACCATCTGGGGTCCATGGGTCGTGCATGCCTCGAGCATTTCGCTGAAGCGCGCCTTTGCGTCCTGAACGGGCCAAGCCTGCATATCGATTCCTTTCTGACTAGTTATCTAACTAGTCCGCGAGATATTTCAATTCCGTTCCGGGATCAGCCGGTCATGCGCTCGCGATAGATGTCGGCCGCCCACTGCTCGATCCAGGGCGCGGTCGTCTCGTCATGGTCGAGATCGCCGCATTCGATGAGTTCCCGCATTTGCTCGCGCGCCTCGGCGATCGCCGCCTCCCAGGGGTCATCGGGCTGCGCGGGCGCGATTGGGGGAATCTGCACGGGAAGCTGGCGCTGCGGCTGGCGCAGGCGCGCATGCTGGGCGTGGACCCAGTGTTCCATATGGTCGGCGACGATGGCGTCGGTCTTCACGCAGCCATCGCGCCGGGCCGCGGTCCTCGCTGCGACACCATAGGCCTGGCTGTCGATCGAGGCGATGCGGTGCCGGAAGGCCGCGAGATAGGGGAGTGCCTCCCCTTTCACGCCGAACAGATGAAGCCGGATGCGCCGCGGAAGCACCCGATCGAGATGGTCGACGACGGCCATCAGTCCTTCGGGGCCGTGGATGGAACGCCGGCACATCGATCCAACGCCGACGAGCCCGGCGCGCTCGATCGTGCCCGACAGGGCATCGGCGCAGCGCTCATAGTCGGCGGGTAGCCGCCCCTGGATCACCGGCATGAAGCTGTCGAGGATGTCTTGGTCCTCACCGCGCAAGCGGCACTCGATATTGGCGCGGATGGTGCGCGATATGCGGTCGAGGATCTCGTCGCGGTCGCCGGCGACCTCATGCTCGACGCAATAGTCGAGGGCCGCCCACCAGCGAAACGGGTAGGCGGCGGCGAGGCGGACATAGTCGCCCACGGTCCAGGGATAGCCGCCGTAGGTGGTCATCGCGCTGAAGCCGGCGCTGTCGAGGCAGAGGCTGTGGAGCCCGGCCGCATTGGCGAGCGGACCAGTCGTCCAGCCCGTCCATTCGCGCCAGCCGCGCCGCCGCGACCAGCGCGAAAGGGCGTTCGCCGAGATGAGCACGGGCTGCTGCAACTGGCGCGCGCGATCGAGCAATTTGCTGTCGGACAGGTGGGGTAAGCCGATCATCACCGCTATCGTGCGCGGCTTGACCCGATCCATGTTCATATTATGTTCCTTGCAAAAGGAGATTTCCGATGACCGATTCCGCAGCCCGTTTTCTTGGGCATTTCGATCTGGACGTGACGCTGCGCGATGCGGCGCTCGACGAGCAGAACCGCCCGACCCGGCGGATGATCGCCAACGCGGCCATCGGCATGCATGTCGAGGACGCCTTCTATTCGGTCCGCGAACTGCGCGAGGCGGTGACCTGGATCCACGAGGGCGAGCTTGGCGGGAAGCGCAAGCTGGCCTCGATCCTCAGCAATCCGGCGGGCGACGACTTTCAGCGCTGCATCTATTTCTGCCTCGCCGGACGCGGCGTGGTCGAGATGATCGACGATCTGATGTGGCTCGAGGAGCTGCTCGAGGCGCGCGGCCGGATCGCGGGCAAGATGCATCGCCGCAAGGTCAAGGCCCGGCCGCTCGTGCGGCCCTATGTGGCGGACGAGCCGGATGGCCCGGTGGTGTCAACGGCGGAGGATTTCCAGCAGGGCCAGTCCTGGTGGGCCGATCCCGGCCTGGGTGCCTGAAGCCTGCGGGCGTCAGGCGCTTGGCGCGCCGGCCCCTGCTCTACCCTTTGCCTGGTTGGGGATGCCCGGCGTGCGCTTCCGCCGAGCAAGGCCGGGCCTTGCCGGCGATCAGCGCTCGCATGACAGCCGTTCACCGCGCCGCCACCGCGCTGGCTCCAGCCAGTTTCCGGCAAGGGCGCCCGCGTGTCGCCGCTGCGCTTCGCTGAAGGCGGCCGCATAGCGCGAAGCGCGGGCGGCGTCGGACCTCAGATATTGCGGCTGCGGGATGGCGAGTCCGGCCGAGATCATCACTTCGCCGAGGTCGCGTCCATTGATGGAAACCATGGCAACCGGCCTGCCGTAGCTCGATCGGGACGAGAGACGGATCTGCGCGTCGCCGCCCCGCAACGTCCGCGCGGCGAGGTCCTGGGCGGCTTTCCCACACTCCCAGCAGGCACCGGCCCGTTCGCACATCTGGTGCCGTTCGAAGGCATCGACCCCGAGCAGGCGGAAATCGGTCGCGACCGTGTCGCCATCGAGGGCGCGCGCGGTGGCGCTGAAGGACGTGTCCTCCGCCGCATCGCTGGGCGTGCAGGCTGCCGCCAGCAGCAGAGCCAGGACGGGAAGCCGTTTCATGCGACCATTTCGAGGACGATCAGGCCCGGCGTTGCCGGGTCGGTGGACACGCGGAACGGTTGCAGCGGGTTCGCGGTGCGCAGGATGCTGACCCTCTCCTGGGAATGATCGAAAATCCGGCCCGCGACGCGCAGCGCGTTCTCGCGGCTGCAGAGCAGGCCGCGCTTGGGCGACAGGGCGTTCCTTTCGATGGCGATTGTCATGACATGATCCACTTCATCACGAGGATATACGGATTGATGTTCAGGCGAACACCGTCTTGTGGATTTTGGTGACGGGCACGATCGACCAGGCCCGCTCCATCAGCCGGCTGATCCGGTAGAAGCAGCCATTGTCCGGGTCGCGGAGCATCAGGCTCCGGCTGCGCTTGCAGACGACGAACTCCTGCGCGACGTGGCCGTCGGTGAAGGTCACCGGCTGGTCGAGCCGGATGCGATCGCCTTGGGCGAGCTTGCGCCCGCGCAGGGCCAGATTGGCGCGGCAGCGTTCGCGCCAATCGATTGCGTGACGATGCTCGGTCGGGGTCAGGAGATCGAGGATACGCTCGGGGCACTCGGCTTCGCATGGACCCATATTTTCGGTCATGTCCTTATACCCGAAGATCATTCCGTCCTTGTCGCGCGGGTTCCACCGCACGAGGCAGACGATGGCGAAAACCTCGCCGCCGATGCCGTTCTTCATGACCTGCACCGCGGCGTAATAGACCCGGTTGCCGGGGCAGGCCGAGGCCAGCACCTTGAGTCCTTGCGTGCCGCCATCCTCCTGTGGGCGGTCGTAGGTACACTGGGCGTCGAGGTAGGATTTGGCGGTTGCGTGGCCGCCGAGCGACGCACGCGGCATGTAGAGCCATCCCATGATGGTGTTCCTTTGCTTGTCGGTAATTGGGGAAGCGGGAGCCTCGGCGGCGCTCAGGCGGCGAGCGCCGGCACGGCCGGATCGGCGGGCGCGGCATCGCTCTCGGCACCGGAGAAGCTCTTCAGATAGGCGAAGGCCTGCTCGGCTTTGGCAGCCGCGTGGATGATGGCGGTCTTGTCGCCGCGCAGGATGCCGAGCCAGTGCCCGACATAGCTCGCATGGCTGTCGTGCAGCAGATTGGGCAGGCCGAGATCGGCGCAGCAAAGGCCGGCCCCGATTTCTGCGACGAGCTCTTCGAACGCATAGGCCTTATCGCCGAAGCGCTTGCCGAATTTGCGCGCGAGCCGGTCGGGGTGGCCCGACCAGTGGACTGTCTCATGGCACCTCGTCGAGGCGTACAGATCCATGCTGCGGAACGAGCTGCGGCTGGGCATCTGGATGTGATCGAATGTCGGTGTGAAGTAGGCCTGGTTGCCGCCGTGGCGGACGTCGGCGGGGATCGCGTCGAAGAAGGCGTCGATCGCGGCCTGGTGCGTCGAGGGCTCCACCGGCACCTCCGGCTCTTGCGGAGCATAGAAATAGGCCGGAAGCGCGTCGATCTGATCGGCATTGAAGACGACGTAGTGGCGAAGGAAGCGGATGTTCTTCTCGACCTCCCTGCCGGTTTCGGGATGCTCCTCGGTCTTCTTGAACGAGGAATAATAGACCGAGATCGCGCCGGTTTCGCCGCGCCGTACATTGGCCCCGAGCGCCTCGGCCTGGCGATAGGTCATCCAGAAGCGCGAGCGGTAGCCCATCGCGTCGCCGAGCGCCCACAGGTAGAGCGTATTGATGCCGGTATAAGGCGTGCCGCAATGCCGCAGCGGGCGCCCGCCGGCGCCGCTGCACCGCCAGGGTCTCGACCAGGGCGGGACGCCTTCCTCGAGCTTGCGAATGATGAGGTCGGTGATTTCCGCGGCGACGTCGCGGCTGGAGCGTCGTGAAGCTGACATGGTGGGAACTCCGGTGCGGACGAGAAGGAAACCGCCAGCGCGGGGTGCGCGCCGGCGGTGAGCACTCCAGTTGGTGACTGGCGTCAGGCCGCGAGCGCGTCCTGATCGTCCAGCTGAGATTCGCCGTCGGCGTCGTTCCCCGCGACCGTCTCCCGATCGTCGCCCTGATCCTCGGTGCTGTCGTCGACATCGAGATCGTCGGCGGGCACCTGGTCGAGGAACTTCATGGCGTTGGGCACCCAGGCCAGCGCCGCGTCGCGAACCTCCGGCTCGACGATCGCCTCGCCCGCGAAGAGCTTGGCGCACGATTCCGAGATCTCCGACTTCTTCATCGTCGCGTGACGCGCGGTGAGCGCGGCGCCGCCGACATCGGCGAGCAGCGTCAGGATCGAACCCTTGCTGACCCGGTCGAAGAAGTTCTCCGAGGTCGGCCGCCACCAGCTCGCGACGTCGATCTCCATGATCGTCGCGAGACGGTTGTGGAGCGGGGACTGTTCGGCGCGGGAATTGGGCGCCTCGAGCGACATCGCGACGATATAGCCTAGCCAGGCCGCCTTGCCGTCGTCGTCGAGCGCGCGGAACGCCTCGAACCGCTCGACCTGCGAGGGATATTCGGTCCAATCGGCATCGAGCCCGTCATGCGCTTCGGCGAGATAGCTGCGGGCACGGGTCGCGGGCTGCTCGCCGGTGACCGGGTCCTGCGGCGAGCGTGCGCGGATGGTCGAGCCATAGGCGCTTTCGGTGCTCATGCGGTCGTCGATCATCACGAACAGCGCATAGTCGAGCGCGAGCGCCGGATGGCTGAGGAGGGTCGCCGCCAGGACGTCGCGCCGCTGCATCGCAAGCTCGTCGTAGAGCCGCGCGCTGAGCGGCTTGCCGCCGGGCGCGACCGCTTCGGGCCGCGACGCCGGAGGCGCGGATTCCCTGCCTGCCCCGCTCGGCCGGCTGCGCGCCCCGTTGACCGCGGTGTCGCCGGTTTCCTCCTCGGTGCCGCCGATCCGGACGGGCTCCTCGCTGTAATATTCGGCGTCGAGGACCATTTCGCCCCTGGGAGTGAGCTTGAGGAAGGCGCCGACCAGCGGGCGCAGCTCGTCCGGCAGCACCGGCGCGACGTTGCGGATCGCCTGCTCCTCCTCGGTGAGCGCGTCATATTCCTGGTCAAGCGCCTTGTAGGCGTCCTCGCCGATGGCATCATCGTCCATCTCGACGGAGATCACTTCCTGCCGGGCCGAGATCGCCTCGATCCGGGCCTGCTGTTCCTCGGTCAGGTCGGCCGGGGGCAGGATGACGCGATAGAGGCCGGCAGCCGCGCTGTGGGTATAGTTGGACGCGATCGGCCGGATCCAGCCAAGGCCGAGTTCCTCACCGACGCGCTTGGCTTCCGCTTCCATGATGTCCGCGGCCAGCCGCTGCGCGATCTCGGGATTGACCCACTTGTCGCCGCTGTCGCTGAAGAGATCGCGGTCGACCTTGCCGCCAGCCTCCGCATAGCGATCCTCGCCGACCAGGATGGCGACGGGGTCGGTCGAGTTCATGGTCTCGTTGGCGATCACGCGGCGGATCGTGTCGGCGTTGGAGTAACTGGTGCCGTAGCTGTTCCAGACGAGAAGCTGCTTCTCCTGGTTCTCGGTCGACGCATAGGCCTTGGCGACGTCGAGCGTGATGGTGCCTTCGCTCAGCGCCTCGAAGATCGGCTCAGCGAGCGTCGCCAGCCGCAGGCGGCCCTCGACGAAGCGGCGGGTGAGGCCGAACCGCTTGGCGACACCCTCGATGTCGCCCGTCAGTCCAATGAAATACTGGAACGCGCGGCATTCCTCGGCCGGGGTCATCTTGAGCTGATGGAAGTTCGCCGCGGTCGAGGTCTCCGACAGGGTCGCCTCGTCGCCGACCAGAACCTTCACGGGAACGTCGTAGGTTTCAGGGTCAATGACGCCGCGGTCGGCGAGCATCCGCAGGCCGCGGAGGCGGCGACCGCCGTCGAAAACCTCGAAGGTGCCGCGCGGCTTCTTCACTGGCGTGACGAGAAGGTTCTGCAGAACGCCGCGCGCTTCGAGATCGGCCGCCATTTGCGGGATTTCGAGCAGTTCGTCGGGCCTTTTGCGGACGTTGATGGGCGATAGGGTGAGTTTGGCGAGCTTTACGGAAGCGGTCATGGGAAGGAGCTCCATCTGGCGTCCGGATCATCCCGAACACCAGCTCCGTCCCCCCTTCCCTTTCCCCGATCTGCTTCGGCCGAACTTGCATAGGCCGGAGCCGCCAGTCGCTCACCTGCGGAAGCTTCGATTTTTACTGTCGATGAACTGGTCGATGGTTAGGCTTGGTCCAGGGGGTGTACGTGAATCCGCTCGATCTGATCTCGGCCGCGCCGTGGAAGCGCGCTGCCTTCACAACCTATGCGCTTTCGCTATCCTTCTTCGAGGCGGTGCTTCTCGACGCTTTGCTGCGTGGCGGCGGGCGCAATGCTCTTGTTCTGGCCGATCCTGAGGGCGTGCGTGCCGGTTTGAGCGAGGAAGGGGCGCGCAGGGTCGGCCGCGACTATGAAATCGAACCCGTTGCCTGCACCAATCACGGCGTTTTCCACGCGAAGGTCTGCGCACTTTTCAGCGAGGACGATGCTCATCTGCTCGTCGGATCGGGAAATCTGACCTTCGCGGGCTGGGGCGGCAATCTCGAGCTGGTCGAGCATCTCCATCCTAGTTTCGCTGCGGACGCCTTCGACGATGCGGCCGACTTCTTCGGACAGATTTCGGCTTCCGCTCAGATCATCACGACAGCGGGACCGGCGTGCGAGACGATCGCTGCGTCGTTACGCCGGTCGGCGCAAGGACAGCCGCGGCCGGGCAATGTTCGCATGGTCCACAGCCTCGACGCGCCTATTGCGGAACAACTGGCGCTCTATGCGGAAGATCTGGGCGGCGTGACGCGCATGACAGCTGTTTCGCCCTATTACGATCTTCGCGCCGAGGGGTTGAATGCGCTCGCGGCGCTGCTGGAGATCGATGAAGCGCATCTCCATGCCCACCGCGCAGGCACGGTCCGCGGCCAGGGTTCGAACGCCTGGCCCTTCGAGGGTGGCAAGAGGTGGAAGGCTATCGATGCCGCCGACGCGTTCGGCCAGGATGACAGGCCGCTTCACGCCAAATCGATCGAACTGGTGTGCCGCAAAGGCCGCCTCGTTCTGAGCGGCAGCGCCAATGTGACGCATGCCGGACTGTTCGGCCGAAACGTCGAAGCCGGTGTGCTGCGCGTTCAGCGAGGCAGCAAGAATTATTGGGTGACGGCGCCGGCGACGGCCCCTGCACGACTGCCGGCCGACGAGCAGGACGAGAATGACGCGGTGGCATCCGCGGTCGGGGTCCTGGGCGCATCGCTCGAAGGCGAAACGATAACCGGCCGAACGCTCGCGCCCAGACTCTCCGGGAGCGCAAACGCCGTCCTGCGAACGCCCAGGGGATCCCACATGTTGGGCTCGGTGTTGATTTCCGACGACGGCCATTTCGAGGTCGATGCACCGCGAATCGAGTTCGAAAGCTGGGAGAATGGTCGCCTGATCCTCGGGCTTGAGCAGGACGGCAGACGCTGGGAGGGTTTCGTGTCGATCGCGGCTGCCCTCGAACTGATCCGACGCACGGGTTCGATCGCGCCCCGCCTCATGGCGATGCTCGCCGGCACGGAGACACCGACGGACGTTGCCGCCATCCTGGCATGGTTTCGTGAGGATCCGAGCCGCATGCCGGCATCGCTGGGCATTGGCGGCGGGGGAAGCACCGGCGGACCCAATGAGAGCGAAGGAGCGGTAACGCTCGCGGACCTTAAGGCGGCTGGCCTTGGCGCACAGTCATTTTCTGGAGCGAGCGACGGCGAAGCAACGTCCGCCTGGCGCCATTCCATGGCCCTCATCCGTGCCGTCTTCAGACAGTCGCGCGGACCCTGGGGCGGCGGCGGCGAGACCGATGACGACGACGATGAGGACGAGAAGGACCGGGAAAAGCGGGCGCGATCGGAGGAGGCGGCGAACCATCGGTCGCTGCAACTCTTCGACGAGCTCCTGACGGCCATGCTGGCGCCCGAGGCGGAGGGCCGCAACGCGCTCATGGCTCTGTCGCTATCGCATTTCCTGGCGGACCGGATCAGGCCGGCGCCGGGCAAGGTGCAACTCTGGCTCGACAAGGTGCTTGCGCACGTCGTTGCGCTTGACGGACCCGAAAGCGACATCGCCATCGCCTCCATTCTCCTTCATCACGCAGCTGATCGCCGGGACGACAATGCGATCCGGGCACGTCGCTATTTCCTGCGCCGCGGGATCGACCCGGCAAGCCTTTCCGTCACTCCGGATGTAATACCGGCATTCATGGATTTGCTGGGATCGGGCGTCGACCTCGACAGCTTCCTCGGCGAGGTCCTGACGGCAAGGACCATGGGTGAGCAGATCGACGCCTATCTTGCCGCTGGCGATGGCCGTGGCCCCCATGTCGGTTACGATAGCCTGAGGTCATCGCCGCACTGGCCCAATCTAGAGCGGGCGCTGCGTGATCCTTCGTCATACGCCAAACTGACGGTACTCGACTCCTTCAGACCCTCCTGCCCGCGGTGCCACATTCGCCTGCCTCTGGCGGCCGGGGAAGATCTGCGGTTGCGGGGTCTCAGCACCTGCTGCGGCCGAATCCTCATCAATCGGGATTGCTGACGATGACGGATCTGAACGAACTCCTCGATACCGCGCGCTCCGCTGGCGAGGCTCGCGCGGTCGACAGGAGCAAGATCAACTTCGGCGGGGTAGACCCGCTGGGCCTTAGGCAGATCAACTTCGGCCTGATGGACCGGGTGCTGCCGGACCTCAACAATGTGGCAAGCCACATCCGTCCCTACACCCTGATGGCCTGGGCCTGGCGGAGGGTGCGCCATGTTCTGGAGCGGGGAAAGCGGCAGAGCGCAAAGCCCGAAGAGATGCGCGATTTCGTCGACCGGATCGAGGCTATCTACGCGTGGTCACAGTTCCTGATCGACCCGCGTGCGGACATTCCGGGGGCGCAAGCCATGCGGCCGATGCTGGACGCGAAGCAGTATCGTTTTGGCGGTGAGGAATGGGAAGCCCGGCGCAACATGCGACGCTATTCGACAGGTTTCATATCGCCGCTGAACTACGGGCCGAGCCTGCGCACCATGGGCTGGCTGATCCCGGTCGAGGGCGCGGCAGGCATATTCCAACCCGATGCTTCCCTCGACCCGGTGCTCGACGCCTTCGAAAGAGGTTTCGGGGCGGAGCTGGGCCACGAGGCGTTCAACCGCTTCGGCAACGTGGTCGTCAGGCGCGCGGATGCCGAGCGCTGGGGCAAGCTTTGGACGATGGACAAGCCTCGCGCCGCGGAGGCGAAGGCCATGTTTACGAGGCTCGGCGGTGAACGGGCAGCTCCAGCCCGTCAGAAGGGTGTCGCGCTGGTCCAGGCGGCCTATGCGAATCTCGACGACGAGGAAGCCACCTACGAGGACATCAGGGTTCGGATGGCCGATCGCGCCGAAGCCTGGGACAGCGCGAGTGACCGCCCCCTGGCAGCGGACGAATGGCGCGCGGTGCAAATCCGCCAACTGTTCCGTCTTGCCCTCGAAGGCATGTTTTATTGGACGATCGGCGCACTCCTGCCTGGTCCTCGCTCGACGACACAACTGGCCCGGGCCTTCATCGGCGCTCTCGATAAGAAGTCATTGGCGGATAGTGCCGAAGCCTGGATTCTCGCATCAAAGGACGCAACCAACCCGGTGGAACGTCTTCGCGCCCTGCAGGGAGTCTTGCGTGACCAGGACCAGCTTCCAGCCGCTATCGTCGCTGCCCTCGCGCTCTGCCTGCGGGAAGCGCCGAACCAGGGTCATCCGTTCGAAAATCCGGATCGCTTGCCCCTGAGCCGGGCCAAGCGGGAGGCGCAAGGCTGGGGTGAGCTGACGCCGGCCGGTTTCGTCTGCCACATGCTCGAGATCTGGATCATGGCTCAGCACGCCTATTGGTCGGTAGGAAGAGGCCTTGCCGATGCACGCAATCGGGGCAAGACGATCCTGCGGTTGCGGATTGTCATGGACGAGGGCGGATGGACGCTGACGCCGGGCACCACCCGGCAGGGCAATCCGCCGGAGCCGACGCCGGACCGGCTGGAGACAGCCACCAGCCTGCTCGTCGAGTGCAGGCGACTCTAGAGAGCCGCTAGTGTCGCATCCGTGCAAGGAAATGGATGCGCGCTGCGATACAATGTTGCTGCGACCCGAGGGGCCTTCGAGTCGAAAGTTTCGGCGGCCTCCCACTTCCAAGCCTGTCCGGTCCTTACCGGGCAGGCTCTTTTTATGAGGTACGGGCGTGCCGCCAGCTCATGCCGGCAGCGCGCAAAGTCGGGCTTCAGCCGAACGCCGCCTCGTAGAAGGCAAGCCTCAGCGGCTCGTCCAGATAGGCTTCCTGCTCGATCCTGAGCGCTGAAGGGAAGACATCGCCGCCCGCGAGCCAGGCGGCTTCGGCATCCGGCGCCGCGACTACATCGGCGAGCGCAGTGGCAAGATCGAACCGGTCCACCGCATAGCCGGCGTTGAGCAGCGCGCCCTGCAGCGCGATCTCGTAAACCGCGCGCAGGGCGACCGACGCCAGCACGGAGGGGATAACGGCTTCCTCGGGATTGCTCGTGGCAATCCGGCACTGCTCGGCGTCAAGCGACACGGTGGTGCGGGATACGATCGGCCGGCTCGGATGCGCGGTGCAAAGGCCATCGGCGAGAACCGCGCAGGGCGCCAGGCTCTCGAGCAGCGGTCGATCCCAGCCGTCGCGGCGCCGCGTGGCCAATGCGGGAACGGCCTCCACGACCCCGGCGGGAAGGCTGCGCGCGAGGAACAGGATTTCCGGTGCGGTCGCCGCGACGCGCGTGTGACAACACCAGGCGCAGCGCGGACCGCATGCAGCTTCGGTCCGGATCTGCGCTGGGGTTCGCCGCTCGATGGTCGCATAGAGATAGCCGAAGAGCGGGTCGAGGGTGCCGGCGGAGCGCGCTTCGTCGATGGTGCGCCGTATCGAGCGCATCTCCCGGACGATCTCGCTGTCCGGGCTTATGTATGGGCGAGCCTCGCCAACAGACGAGGAAACCACGTCCGTCACGGCATGTTCTCCCGGCTATATTATCGTTATTTGCGCGCATTGAGATAGATAGATCATATCTGCCATTACTGCTACGCGCCGGTCCTCATTTCTTGTAATTTTACAGTGTTTTACAAAAGCAGCCCGTGACCCGCCGGGTTCGACCATGGAAGTAACCTGCGTAGCTGAAGGACGTCGAATGTTCAGCCCTGCGTTCAAACCAGACTGGCCTGCCGCCGCCGAACTCGGGCGGCAACTTCGCTTCGTCGACCCAGTGGCGCTCATGCACCTCTCGCGCGGCCTTACGTTCAATCCGCTCCGGTCAGCTGAAGTGCTGGACGATGTCCTCGTCCATTTCAACGAGACCAGCGGCTATGTCGCCGAGGTCGAAACCTGGGTTCGCGCAGGGGGGCTGCAGGCCGGGGCTTGCCCGGCTTATCCCGGCGGGCGGATCATCGCCGATGTAAGAGAGGCGGCGAACGCCGAGGGAAAGACAGCACACACTGCGGCTATCCTCAAAGAGGCGCGGGAGGCGGGCGTCGCGCCGGCCGTCTTCCTCAGCATGGTCTCGCCTCTCCTCGACGTCGCCATGCGCGTCGAACTGCCGATGCGCGCAATTCTGCACGGGAATCCAGCTCTCGCGTGCACTTACACGCTCTATCTCCACACGCTGTTGACCAGCGAGGGGGAGGCCTATCTATATTACGGGATCACCAAGCGGGGCTGGAACATCCGTTTCCACGAACACACCCGCGCGGCAGTCGCGACAGCGTCCAAACGCCTTTTCGCGCGCACGCTCAACGCGCTGATCGATGCGCGGATCGCCGAGCGCACCGGCAGGGCCGACGATCGGCCCAAGCTAGCGGGGCTGATTACCACCATTTGTGCCACCGGCTCTCTCGCCGGGAAGCGCATGACGCGGAGGCGGCTATGGTCGAGAAATATAGCCTCGCGTCCAAATATCCCCTCGGTCTCAACATGATCTCCGGCAGCGCAGCCGGGGCGCACAAGGTAGGTCAATCAACATCTGGGGAATGATAAACAAGACGCTCCGGCATGGCTCGCCAGAACGCCTCTAACGCGCCCGCGAAATCGTCGAAGTCGCTGTCAGTGATTTCGAGCCACCGATAATCGAGATAGAGCGTGCCGGTCCACGACTGGACGCCGAGCTTGCTCATAAAGTGCGGATAGGCCTTGTGCAGGCGGGTAAGCGCGGCACCCTTGCCATGTTTGTAGACGTTCACGACGAGGTTGCAGGCATCGATCTGCGGGTAGAAAGCCTGCTGCTTTGCCTGCCATCCAAACTCGCCAAACATGTCGAAAATCTCGATGGTCTTGGCGTTCCAGATGTTCTTGTCGATCCATTTCGTATCGACATAGTGCCGGAATTCATTGGCGAGATATTCGCGCAGCTCCTTGTCCCACTGATGGAACATGGCGGCCGTGGTGGCGAGGCGGACCTGTTTGCGCATCTCATCGAGCAACATGTAATGTCCGGCGGCATCACTCGTCACCGCATCTGCGATGTCGCCCATATCGGGCTCTTCACCATGATAGGGCGCTTTAATAGCCGCTTGCCAGGCATCCTCCTGATAGCGTTCAGCTTCACCTTCGATATCGTCGAACTGGGTGAGCAGGCGGCTTTTCGCTTCAGCACAAAAAACAGATGCCGCTCCACAATGACGGAACGGATATAATCGTGCATCTGCAACTCGATGGATCGTCGCCGCAGCACGGGAGTCACCGTATCCTGGCGCGATAGGCAGCGATCGCCCTGTTGCAGCCAGCTAGAGTGCCAATCGTGGAAGGATCGGAAAGACCCTCGTCGAATGACTTGGAATAGTAGTCCCGAACGCGGGGATCATCCGACTGGCCATATTGCCTGACCAGAGCGTCCGACCGCAGGGCTCCGATCTTCGACCGGCAGGTGCCGGCCAGCATCATCAGATCACCGCGTGCCTGGATCTGCGGGGTCTGCCAACTCGCGAGGCCACCGACCTCCAGCATGCTGTCCGTTAGTTCGGTCGCTGCGGTCTCGAGATTGAAGCCGGGTGGCGGAACGATGAGGGAAGAGAAGATAGGTTCGCCGGACGCCTCCATGCACGTGCGGCCATAGCCCAAAAGTGTATGCTTCAGGTCGCGGAGCTGAGCGTCGGTTTTCGCGCCGTCGGCCGCTGATTGAAGATCAGTCGCAAGCATGCGGCTCTGACGGTTGATCGCTTCGCCCTTCAAGCGCGCCACCGTCGCGGGCGCGACCGCCCAGGCCGCTGTCTCGGCGTTCAGCGCGGCTTCCGCCTTCACTGGCAAGTCCGGGTCGAGTTTCATGCCGAGTCTTTCGCACATGGGTGCCGTCACGACGAACTGCCCCACGCGGTTTAGTCGGTCCTGCTGCGCCTGGGTCTGTGCCATGGCCGGCAGCGACAGGCCGAGTGCAATCAAAAAAGAAATTATGCGCAATGGTTTCCCCCGAAACGGCCCTGCTCGGTCTAGCCCAATGAGACAAGACAGACCATCCCGGCCCACATACTTTAGGCAGCGTCTCCGAGCGCCGTCATCTTCCTTCGAGTAGCTTCCCCAGGACCGCCTCCGCCGTCGCCATGGGTACGAACATCCGCGTGCGATACTGGATGATCTCGGTGAAGCAGCCGATCGACTTGAGCCACGGCAGACGGTCGTGCGGGCAGCCGACGAGCTCGATCCGCTGGGAGCCGTTGACGACCGAGCGCTTGATGGTGAGCGGGAACGGATGCGACACGTCGACGCTGCGGCCCGCGGACACCGCCTTCGCGACCGCGTCGGGCGGCAGCGTATCGGACCGATCGATCCCGAGCTTGGTGAAGAGCTGGGGCACATGGTCGTCGAAGACGAGACGGCCGAGCCAGGACTGCCCTTCCCCGTCGACGATACGGTTGACCGCCATGTGATCGCTCGGAAGTGCCGACCAGATCGGCAACAGCAGCCCCGTGGCCAACCGGATCGTCTCGCTGTCGACCGTCTCCCGGGCGATGTCCACTTCCTCCGACCAGGTCGCCGTGAAGGCCTCGCGGGTCACCTCCTCCCAGGAGGATTCGTAGAGATCGTCCTCGCGCATATATTCGTTGCGCGTAGGTCGCATCATCTCGACGCGCGGGATCGGCGTGCCTTCCTTCTCCTCCATGAGCGAGCGCGCCCGCGTCCTGAGCGCCGCCTTGCCGGACTTGCGGTTGATCATGAAACCGGCGCTGGCATCGCCGTCGGCGATCCTCAGGATGCGCTCGAGGGAAACAGGGTTGCGGCGCCGCGCGATCTCGATGGTGAGAAGATGCGAGGTCGCGCCGGTGCGGGGATCGGTCCGCAGTACGACGTCGTCGAGGAGGGTCGCCTTGTCGACGAGGATCGTCTCGACGCCGACATCGAGCCGTCCCGCCTCGCGCGCGGCCGAGACGCGGGTTTCGATCAGCGACAGGAACTCGTCGAAGATGCTGTTCTGCAGCGCGATCGGCAGGGCCAGGATGCGGTTGAGCCAGCGCTGGATCGGCGGCATCTCGTCCTTGAGCACGCCGTCCTTGTCGCAAAGCTCGAGCCCGGTGCGGTGCTGGAAATCGTCGAGCGTCGTGCTCGAAAGCTTGCCCGCGGCGAGCAGGTCGAACCAGGAGAGGAGCGCCGCGCAGGCATATTCGCTCTCGAGATTGTCGGCCGGGTCGAAGAGCCCCTGCCCGCCCGTCTGCCGCTGGCCGCGCGTCAGCGCACCGAGACTGTCGAGACGGCGTGCGATCGTGCTGGTGAAGCGCAGCTCGCCCTTGCAGTCAGTGGTCACCGGCCGGAACAGCGGCGTGGTCGCCTGGTGCGTGCGGTGGGTTCGGCCCAGGCCCTGGATCGCGCGATCGGCGCGCCAGCCGGGCTCGAGCAGAAGGTGGACGCGCTGCTCCTGGTTCATCACGTCGAGCGAGGCGTGGTAGCTTCGCCCCGTGCCGCCGGCGTCAGAGAAGACCAGCATGCGTTTCTTGCCGGCCATGAAGGCAGCGGCCTCGGCCTGGCTGGTGCGCGCCGAGCGGCTTTCCAGTTTCTGGCGGCCGTCGCTTACCGTGATGAGGCGCTTTGTCCGGCCCGTGACCTCGGCGACATTGTCGTGCCCAAAATGTTCGAGCAGCGCATCAAGCGCCGACATGATCGGCGGCATGGCGCAGAGCTTCTCGATGAGGTCATCGCGCGCGGCCTGAGCCTCGGGATTGTAGACCGGGTGGCCGTCGTCATTCACCATCGGCAGAGAACGCGGCGTGCCCGTGTCGTCCTTGAACACGCGCATCTGACGGGTCGGGAATGCGCGCTCGAGGTAATCGATGATGTACTCACGCGGACTCAGATCAATCTCCAAATTCGCGCGCTCGTCGGGAGAGAGGTCGCCAAGGCGCCGGTCGAGGATCGATTCCGCGGTCGTCACCAGCTGAAGGACCACCGACTGCCCGGCAGCGAGATGGGCCTTCGCCGCCGCGATCACGGTCGGAAGCTTCATGGAGAGGAGGAGCTGACCGAAGAAGCGCTGCTTGGTCGACTCGAAGCGCGAGCGCGCCGATGCCTTCGCCCCGCTGTTGAGGGTCGCATTTTCGAGCCCGTCGACCACCGCGGTCAGTTCGAGCGCATGCTCCATGTTGCGGTGGATGATGCCCCAGGCATCGGCATAGGCGTCGTAGATCGCGATCTGTTCGCGGGTCAGCTCATGGCGCAGGATGTCATATTCGACGCCGGCGAAGCTGAGCGCGCGGGACGTGTAGAGGCCGAGCGCCTTCAAATCGCGGGCCACCAGTTCCATCGCCGCGATGCCGCCCTTGCGTATGCCCTGGATGAACTGCTCGCGGTTGCTGAACGCCGTTTCGGGTCCCCAAAGGCCGAGCCGCACGGCATAGGCAAGATTGTTGACGTCGGAAGCGCCGGTCGCCGAGGCATAGAGCACGCGTGCCTCGGGCAGGTGGTTCTGGAGCAGCACGCCGCTGATGCCCTGCTGCGAGCCCTCCTTCTTGCCGAGCGCGCCCTCGCCTCCCGCGACACCGCCCATTTCATGGGCCTCGTCGAAACCGATCACGCCTTCGAAGTCATCGCCTGCCCAGTCGATGATCTGCTGCAGACGGCTATGGTCGCCGCGTGCCGAACGAAGGGTGGGATAGGTGACGAAAAGCACGCCCTGTTCGAGCGGGATCGCCTGATCGATCTTCCAGTTGGCGAGAGGCTGGATATCGGCCGCAAGGCCGCCGAGCGCAGTCCAGTCGCGGCGGGCGTCTTCGAGCAGCGCCTCGTTCTTGGAGATCCAGATGTTGCGGCGCCGACCCGCAAGCCAGCTGTCGAGGATGCAGGCCGCGACCTGCCTGCCCTTCCCCGCCCCGGTGCCGTCGCCGAGGAAATAGCCCATGCGGTAGGCGCGTCCGTCGTTCGCTTCCTCGAGACCGACGCCCTCCTTGGCGGGCCTGAACTTGCCCGGCAGGAACTGGTCCCAGGCATGGCCGGCATAGACGACAGTCTCGAGCTGCGAAGCCGATAGCAGGCGCTCGGAGACGGTCCGCTCGGGAAGCCTCGGGATGTAAGCTGGGATCGGGGCGGCGATCGAGCCCATCGCGACCGATTCGACAAGCGCGGTCGGATGTTCGCCGGCGGCGTCGAAGGTGATGCGGCTCGGGCGATAGGGAAGATAGACGCCGACCTGGTCGAGCAGCGGCGCGGGCGTGTCGAGCGACATGTAGTCGACCGGCAGCACATTGTTGCGCACGGGAGCGTGATAGGGCCGTGGCTGCGCGCGATTGCTCTTCATGGCGCGGAACAGCGAGGGACTGCTCGATCGCTTCGGGGCGGGCGCGGCCGCGGTGCCGAGCATCCCGCGTTCATGGATCGAGAGCGCGCCGATGAGTTCGCGGATCGAGGTGCGCTGGATTGTCGCGGGGATGGTTGTCCCGGGAACCTTGTCGATGACGAAGAGCCGGACCGCGATGCTGGTGCCGTGCTTCAGATAGCATTTCTCGAGCCGCACCAAGGTCCGCACGGTCACATCGCGCAGCGTGGTCTCGAAGAGGTCACGCATGCGCGCATTGGGTCCGAACCAGTCAGGCATGATGGCGACCAGCCGCCCACCAGTGCGCAGCCGGCGAAGCGCTGCCTGAAGGTGACGCACGGCGGCATGGGCGTCGGCGCCGAGCCCCACCGAGCGCGAGAAAGGCGGGTTCATGAGGATCAGGCTGGGACGCGGTGCCGCGGCCAGGCTCGAATTGATCGTCGCACCGTCGTGGCCGGTGACTACCGCGTCGGGGAAAACGTCGGCGAGGCGCGCGCGGCGAGCCGGTGCGTATTCGTTGAGCTGCAGGGCGGCGAAGCCTCGGCAATGTGCCACGAGGAGTCCGTTGCCCGCGCTCGGCTCGAGGATGACGTCATCGTTCTGGATATTGGCGAGCAGAACCGCGACGGCAGCGAGATCGACGGGCGTCGAGAATTGCTGCCATTCGATCTGGTCCTCGCTGCGCACGGTCTGCGTCGGCAGCCGGTCGAGCAGATCGCAGGCGGACGCAACGTCATCGAGCGAGCGCAGGGGATAGGGCCCGAACTGGAGGTGATGGGCAAGCGCGTGCTCCAGAATCTCGAAGCTGTCGCGCTGCGTCCAGAGCCCGTCGGCGTCCGTCCCGCCATAGCCCTCGACCATGGCCGCATTGAGGTCCGCCCTCGTGATCGGGTCGCTGGAGCGGAGACGGTCGACGAGAAGCGTGGCCGCGCGGCGTTCGGCCGCGGTGGCGGTATCGAAGAGATCGGACATTGAGGGGTCTCCGGACTGGCTGCCCCATCGGCAGCATCAATCCTTCGACCCCCCTTCCCTTTTCACGATTGCCCGACTGCGGCGAGGCTTGGTTGGCGCTGGCGGGACAGGGCTCGGGCCCCGCTGTTTGCCGAACGCTATCGCGCGTCCCGGCCGAACTGGCTGATGAGGCTCAGCCAGTGTTGCCGTTCGCCGTCGCTCGCCTCGGCGTCCCCGATGATGGAATGGCGAACGGGCGCGATCCCAGTGAAGCCGAGTAGATTTCGCGCCCAGCTCTTGAGGCTGTGGGCACGGTAGTAGAATCGATAGAAAGGGGCCGGCATTCCCATGGTCACCGCGACACGTGCCGGTCGGCCGCAGAGCAGCTTCGCATTCCGATCCGACACGGTTTCGTCGATCGCGAAGCCCGGCCGCATAACCTGTTCGAGAAAGGCCTTGAGGAGCGCCGGTAGGTCGCCGAGCCAAAGCGGAAAGAGGATGACCAGATGGTCGGCCCATCTGATGTCGATCTGCGCGTCGTGGATGGCTTTTGCGGGATCGGTCTCGCGCCATTCGTTTGCCGAGCGCAGGATGGGGAAATCCAGAGTCGCGACGTCGATCCGCCTCACTTCATGGATGGCGTCTTCTGCCCCGGCCGCATAGGCGTACGCGAGCGCATGGATGAACCGCGCGCGGTCCGGATCGGGGTGGCCATCGATGATCGTGATGCGTGCCATTCGAGCCTCCAGGCAAGGCGTTCCTCCGAAGCGCAGCCTCCCGCAATCCGGATGTTTCCGAATGCGTGCGCGGCAGTCGGTTATCGCCGGCTCAGTTCGAGGACCTTGGCCCAATCCTTGACGCGCTCTGGCGGCATGCTTCTGATTTTGAGGCCAGGGCGGGCATAGCGAAGGGTCGCGCGCTCCGCGGCGATCGCCCCTTCGGCGTCGTTGTCGGCGGCCAGGATCAGCGAGGTCAGCGTCTCGGGCAGTAGGATCTGGTCGAGACGACGTGCGCCCAGGCTCGCCCAGCAGGGGATGTCGTGAAGGAGCGTGAACGCCCGGGCCGTTTCGAACCCCTCGGCGAGTGCCAGGACATCGCCTCGCCCTCCCCCTTGCCAGGCACCGCGCGCCGGTCGGCCGAGCATGAGCTTCATGCGATAGCGCGCCGTCACTGGATCGAGGAATATGCGCTGCACCGCTGTCAGGCGCCGGCCCTCGCGAACCGCGACCAGCAAGGCGGGATGGTAGGTCGTCCACGGCTTTGGCCGGTAAGGGCAGCGCGGGTGAAACCGCAGATCCTGGCTGATCGGCATGAGGTGCCTGATCCCGAGATAGCGCTCGGCAAGCGTGCCGGCGACGGAAAGCGCCTCGTCCCATAGCCGGCTCGCATTGCCCGCCTGAGCCGCCGGGTTGTCGGTGTAGGCAAACCGCCCCCGGCTGGGCACGCGGCGCAGTTCCCGAAGGATGTCGTCACGGTCGCATCCGGCAAAGCAGGTGACGAGGATGCCTCGATTGCCTTGCCGGATGGAGAGGCTTGGGGTGCTGTCGGCGTGGGCCGGACACGGACACATCGCCGTGCGACCGTGCCAGGTTCCGCCCAGCGAGCCGACAAGATCGACGAGTTCCTGAGTGGGTTTGAGCGCGACCAGGGCCATTGGCTGCTCCTTTCGCGGTCCTTGCTCCCCCTTGCCTCTCTCCTTGGTCGCTCTATCCTGGCCGCCAGCCTGTCGGTGATGCGGAACCGTCGAGCTGCTACTCTCAAAGAATCAAATCTTAAAAACGCCCAAGCGGAGCGCGGGAGCTTCATAGATTCATGGATTCTAAGATTCGGGCACCATTTGTGACGGCAAACCAATAGCTTGAGTGCTCTCCTTGTGAGGATGCGGGGGCTTCTGCGTGAGTTCTCGGGGGCGTCTATGCGAGGCGATGGGGGCAAGAGCCTGAGCGATCGGGGGATAATGTGAGTTTTCGGGGGAATCAGGCGAAGCGGGCGAAGCGGGCTTAAGAGCAGTTTCGAAAGCCCTGAATCGCTGGGCGTTTTGCTGTCCATACGATGGCTGGCCGGCGATCCCGATGTTTATGTGAGCATGTGGGGGACCGAATTGGCGGGAGGCCGATCTTTGTGTGAGCGCACGGGGGCGGAGCCTTCTGTGAAGAGTATTCGAAATAAGGAATTCCCCCGCCTTTGTGTGAGCGATGGGGGGTGGCCAAGAAAACTCAATTAAAACAGCGGGATGTAGGGATCTATATGTGAGTCGCCGGGGGCATCGGCTCGTCGGGTCGGAATCCCCTCCCCGGCCCTTTCCAGGCGGACAAAAGTTCTATGTGAGTTTTCGGGGGAGCGGACGCGACTCGGCCTGTTTGTGCGAGTCGGCAGTTGGGGGCCCTTTGTCTTTATGTGAGTGCGTGGGGGCTGTCGGCCGAATGGTGCCAGCGAGGTTTATGTGAGCGCTCAGGGGCACGTCTATGTGAGTGAACGGGGGGGCTGTTCTCTTTATGACAAGCTGATGTTATGCAACTCACATGAAGCTCGATTCGGACACGGTTGAAATCGAGGTTCCGCCTGACCTTGAGGGTCTGAGCCGGACGTTGCGGGTGGCTGACGTGATTCGCCGCCGCGACCTCGACTTTGTAAGTAAACCCGGGGAATTAGTCGAATCCGAGTTCGAGACCGGGTCGTTGAGCGCCGCGGGAAGAAAGGCTTTTGCGCTGATGTTGCGCAAGGCTGGACCGGAAGCCGGGGAAGACAGCAAGACCTTCACGATCACCAAGAAGAAACTGCGCGGCACGCATAAGGGCAATGAGCGCATCCAGCCGGTGATGGATGAACTGCTGCGCGTCATTGTTCGTATCCGGACGACCTCGAAGAAGGGCAAGCCTGCGATCATGTCGCAGTCTTTGCTGTCGAGCTGCGTGGAGGAAATCTCCGAGGACGGCATGAGCGTCGTCGAGTATCAATTCTCCGAGAGTTTCAAGCGCGTAATCCAGCGTTCGGATTATTATGCGCGGGTGAATCTCGGCGTGATGCTTGCGCTTCAGTCGCGCTATTCGCTCACGCTGTATGATCTTGGCTGCCTGATCATCAATCGCCAGAACCGTGTCGTCAAAATGAACGTCGATGAACTGCGGCGGCGGCTCGGTGTGCCTGACGGCAGCTTCAAGAACTTCGCCGAATTTCGGCGCGACGTCCTCGCAAAATCGAAGGCGGAGATCGACCAGCTCGCCGATTTCATCGTGGAGTGGGAAGAAATCAGGGGATCAGGGCGTGGGCGGCCGGTTGAAGCGGTCAAGCTGACCTTCAGTCCCAAGGATCCTGTCGATCAGGAAGAGACCGCCAAGGAGCTCGATCGGCCGAAGGTCGGACGGCGGGCCAGGCGCGATGGCAGCGTCGAGCAGATCGCGGCGATCCCGGCGGCGGCTCCGGTAGCGGCGCTGGCTTCGAGCAAGCCCTTCCCCACAGGATCCATGCATTTCTGCGGGGATCAGCGTTTGCTCACGATTGTCGCCGATTTTGGAGGTGGTTGGGACAAGGACCTGATCGCCGGCGCGTTTCGGGAGAAGATGGGAGACAAGCTGAAGACGCTGACTGGCGTGCCTCTCTACAGATCGTGGGAAGGGTTCTGCAAAGCTTTCGTTGGAGCCCGGGGTCGGCCCTAGGGGAAGACCCCCTCCCCCGATTCCTCACATAAAGCGTAATAGCGCCTATTTGGGCGTGCCGCCCTCCCCTTCTACCAGATCGATCAGCGCCATGATTCCGTCCGGGAGGCTGAGATTGCGATCGTCGCACCAGCGCACGAGGCGGTCGCGCTCCGGGGGCGACAAGCGCATGCTGATATGCAGAGAACGAGCTGGCCCGCGCTGCGGTTTGCGCTTGGGCGTGACGCCTAGTTCTGCAGGAATTTGGTGGAAATAGTTCGCCGGCACAGCCGTGCCAGCGGGTTCACGTTGCACAGGAGGTGCGCCGCCGGGCTTGGGCGCTGCGGTTGCGGCTACGAGGCCCCGAAGGCGGTCGGCTGGCGCTTCGGGCTGTTCCAGTCGCTGGCGTGTAGAGCTGATGATATCGCCCATGCTGCTTGCGGCGGCCTTGTCTTCAGGCATCCACGGCCTCCTTGTTCTGAATTTCGCTGAGAATATCGGCAAGGACGCTTTGGGCGATGCGCCTGGCCTTTTCCGTCTTGGCGAGGTTGGCGGCTTCGACTTCAGCGAGAGTCATCCGGTAATTGGACATGGCGCGGAAGGCATCGAGCGTGAACATCTGGTCTGTGAAAGTTGGCAGGGCCTTCCTGATCTGCCCGTCGATCTCCCATTCGGCCTTCGAGCGGGCCACCTGCCCCGTCTGCGTGATGAGCACGCGGTACGGCACGCCACGGCACATCTTCTCGAGCATGTCGCTGGTTTCGACGGTCCGCTCGAGATCGAGCCGCGAGGAACGCGTGGGGATGACGACGAAATCCGAGTCCATGGCGGCGTAGGCCGTCTTGAAGTTCGAGGTTCCCTCAGAATCGACGACGACGAGCTGGGCCACTTCTCGGGCCCGAGCGATTGCGCCGCCAATATCGGAATCTCGAAGCTGCGAGGCGTCTTCGACGGCGATGCGCGAATCCCCTCCCCTGCCCGCTGCGATCCGATCCCGGTGCCAGTTGAGCAAGCTGTTCTGGCGGTCTGCGTCGAGCATGAAGACTGAACCGCCAAGCGCTTCGAATTCTGATGCCAGGGCGAGTGCGAGTGTCGTCTTGCCCGCCCCTCCCTTGCTCTGCGCGATAGTGATGACTGGCACGAAGGAACTCCCTGTGGGTCGAAGGCGCGGCACCCATGTAGCGTAAGATGGGCAGCGCGACACAATTGATATGCGCGGTGCATAGCGCCTGTGGATGCGCGGTGCAAGGCGTGGGCGCGGCTATAGTCGCAGGCGTAGGGCAAAGCGCGTATGCGAGCACATTGGCCAGCGCGTGCGCCATCGACAGCGCACGCGCTGGGAAAAGCGAGGTAGAAGGTGACAGCGCTGGGTACAGCGTCGCAGCATTACACGGCGTGAGCGCGTCACCTAGCGCGATGGCGTTACAACCCGCCAGCGCGACACCCAGCGCACGACAAAGCGCGGCACACAATGCGGCACATGCCAAAAGCCCGCAGAAATCAAGGAATCCGACGATGCCGACGCTGTGAGCTAAGGGACCCGGAGCGTTGCCATAGCGGAGTCAATGGCGCGCAAGCAGGCGATCGATCTCGGCCATTTCTTCGTCAAAGGTGTCGAAGATTGCCGACAAGCTCGGATCCGCGGGTAGGGGAGGGGGGCCAACCTTGGTCGGCCGCGCTTCGGGGATGCGTATCCGAACGTAACCGCAAGATTGGCCGCCAGGAATCTCCCCAAGGTGCGCGGTCGGGTAACCTCGACCACCAGACTCGCGGCAACACCACGGACCAGAAGCTTGCTGACTCCGGCCACGCTCAACTTCAACGCCTCCGGGACGAACTGCGGCGAAAGAATTGGACGATGAATAGAGAGAGGCAGGGGAGGGAAGGGTCCCTGCGCGAGAGAGGATAGCGTGCTGGGCGTCGCGATAGAGACGCTTGAGCTCATCGAGCCGTTCGGACCCTGAGACAGCCGCACCATGAAGCGATCGTACGCCCGCCAACCAGTCCGCGTCGGAAGGACGTGGCTTCAACCGCAACGTCTTCGCACCCCCGCACAGGCAGGGGAGGGGGCCTGCTCCACGCGATAACGGAGAACATCGGTTTCCCGCCGATCTGATATGTCCATTACCCAGCGCGCGGAAGCGCGGGGCGAACCGATCGGTCGCCCCCCGGGGCCTGAAGCCAATTATGGCTTCTATCGCTCGACGAACCGCGCATTGGTGCAAAACTGGGCAAATGAACGTGGGTGGACGGGCTCGGCTGGCAAAATCGTCCTCAGAAGCCCGCACAGCGCGATTAGGGGGTGCTCCCGTAGTCGGGGCTGCTTCACGCTCGTGTTGGCGCTGTAAGGGGCGTTTGCAGGGACAAACTTTTTGCCGGTTTTCAGGCCTAGTCGTCCGATCGATCGTCATAGCGCGCCAGCAGAGCATCAATCCGGGCGAGGGCGGCATCATAGTCCTCAATCGCCTCGCTGGAAAACCGGACCGGGTCATCGGCCAGCGGTGTAGGCGCAACGGCTGGTCTGCCGCGCATGACCGAATAGAGCTTGACCCCCGACAGGGTTTCAACGGCCAGATCGCCTCCGTCTGCCAGCGCGGCCAGCATGGTCCGGACCCCGAGCCGGGTCGCGCCGAGCACGGCCTCGATCTGGGACGAGCGCAGCGGGCCAAAGCCGGAGAGGAGGCCATAGAGCTGCTGCGCGCGCGAGTTCGTCCGTTTCGCGCGGTAGCGCTCGGCGAGGTGTTGGCGCGTGTCGCGGGCCTCAGCAACCAGGCGGTTGAGATGATTCAGGACATCGCGCAGCGCTTCGGCGTGAACGATGGCGGCGTGCGCCGGGTTGTCGTCAACTTCGGCCGCGCGCACCGTATCGAGCCGGATCAGGCCGTTGAGCGGCAGCGCCGCGCTATGGGCGCCGGTGGCTTGCAGATACGCGCCAAAGGCGCATTCGATCGCCCAGCGCGGGGAGGGCGGGCGAGGGCGCTCGATCACGACTTGCCGCGTGGCTGTCACGCGACAAAGTTTCCAACATCGGGTGTAAACTATTGAATTAAAGTCATAT
>NZ_JBMDIO010000033.1:0-54486 GCF_057808725.1 Novosphingobium sp. FG90 | reverse complement strand
AATGATACCTTTTCTCAACTTCAACCCCTCTTCTGAACTGGCGGGTGTGTCTGGCAGGATTTCATGGCATTTCGATGGATACATCGGCAGCGCGCGCCACAGTCCCGCACTGCCGAATGCTTCGGCAATGCGGCGCTTGGGTCATGTCATCATGGCGGTGTGTGGCGGGATTGTGATGACCTCCGAGATTGTGCGTAAGTCCTCATCGGAGAAATCATGCTGCAACGCAATAGGACAATCAGCGCCGCAAAGCATTGCCGTCAGGATTGTGAAAAATCCCAAGGCAAATTTTCGCGAACGCAAATGCCGTCGATTGTGATGTCGGTGACGGCGGCTTGATGCGCGTGGCTGGTGAATGAATATGCTTACGATGTCTTTCATGCACTTGCTGTGAAAGAGCAGGTGCAAAAAATGGCATGGCCGACTTGGCGTTCATCGATGCAGACAGCAGTTCGGTGTTTGCCGTGAACCAGCGTCATCCACATTTCTTTGCGGGCCTCGAATGGATTTTCAGTGTCGGCCAGCCATGGCGCCGTCAGTGCCATGCCGCACTCTCACGCGGCTTTATCCTGATGTGCCGACGTTCCCGCATTGCCGTCCTTGCCGGCAAGCGCTCGCACGAACTGCTCGCGCCAGTGGATCACATCCTCGTCCCGCACCGACGCCAGGAGGCGAGCGTGCCGGCGCTTGCGTTCGGCAAGAGGCATGTCGAGCGCGCGCTTTATGGTTTCGGCAACATGCTCGACGGAATGCGGATTGATGAGCAAGGCATCCTTCAATTGCAGTGCAGCGCCCGCAAACTGAGACAGAATGAGCACGCCGGGGTCCTCGGGATCCTGGGCTGCGACATATTCCTTTGCCACGAGGTTCATTCCGTCTCGCAAAGGCGTTACCAGGCCGACATCGGCCGCTCTGTAGAACCCTGCGAGGCGGGCGCGAGGGTAGCCCCGGTTTACGTAGCGGATCGGAACGAAGTCCACTTCCGCGTGGGCACCATTGATATGCCCGGTCTTGCGTTCAAGGTCTTCGCGAATCTGTTGATAGCTGGCCACGTCACCCCGGCTGGGCGGGGCGATCTGGAGCAGCACGGCGCTTCCGGCCATGTGTGGATGCTCTGAAAGGAAGCGGCTGAAACTCTCGAACCTTTCGCCAAGGCCCTTGGAATAGTCCAGTCTGTCCACGCCGATAAGAATCTTGCGGCCGCGAACGCTGTTCTTCAGCATTTGGGCGGCTTCGCGAGCTTCGTCGCCGGCAGCGGACTCCATGAACTCGGCATAATCGATGCCGATGGGGAACGCCCGCGCCACGACCCGGCGGCCCTGGTAATCGATCGAGTTGTCGAGATTGACCTTCAGGCCCATTTCCTTCTGCACGTAGTGAAGGAAGCTTTCGAGCCATTCCGTCGTCTGGAAACCGAGGACATCGTATTCCAGCATGGATGCAACAAGCCGTTCGTGGAAGGGAAGCGACGTCAGCAGGCGGGTCGGCGGCCAGGGCGTGTGAAGGAACAGGCCCATCCTGTTCCTGACGCCTTTCCCGCGAAGGATCGAGCCCAGCGGGAGCAGATGGTAATCGTGCACCCACACGAGGTCATCGGGTTCTATAAGGGGAAGGACAGAGCCGGCGAATCTCTCGTTAACCCTTTCATATCCTTCACCGAAGTTACGGTCGTATTCGGTCAGGTCGATGCGATAATGAAACAGGGGCCAGAGCGTGCGATTGGCGTATCCATTGTAGTATTCCTCGATGTCCTGAGGTTCGAGGTCGATCGTTGCGGTGGTCACTCCCACGTTGCGCTGCATGTCCAGATGGCCTGTGAATTCGGCAGTTTCCTGTCCTGACCAGCCAAACCAGATGCCGCGATTCTCGCGCAGGGCGGAGTTGAGGGCGACCGCCAGGCCGCCTTGCGCTCCTGCTGCGCCAGCGGCATTGGGCACGCTGACCCGGTTGGAGATGACGATCAATCGGCTCATGCACTGTCCCCTGTAGCGTTCACGTGGAACACATCTGGAAAGGCGCGTCGGGTATGGGACACGCACGAAAAGGCGGAACGACCGACGTCTCAGCGCCAGTCCCGCCAAGACCGGGACAACTGCCCGGCGCAATTTATGATACCCACTAGCGAATAGGTCTGCGGAAAGTTCCCCCACAACTCACCGGTTTCGAAATCCATGTCCTCGGACAGGAGCCCGGACCGGGTCCGATGCGCCAGCATCGCCTCGAAGAGGCGGCGCGCCTCCTCATCCTCTCCGCTGCGGTGGAGCGCTTCAATGAGCCAGAAGGTGCATATGTTGAAAGCGGTCTCTGGCAAGCCGAAGTCATCCTCGCTGTCATAGCGCAGCATGTGCTCGCCGCGGCGCAAGGCGTTCTGCACGGCTTTCAGCGTCGCGCGAAATCGCTCGTCATCGGCTGGCAGGTAGCGCAATTCCACCATCTGAAGCAGACTGGCGTCCAGTTGCGAGCCGCCGAAGCTGGCCGCATAGTGCCCCCCGGCGTCGTGCCCGTCGACCGGGTGCCATGCACCTGCGTCGATATTTGCGCGAACGGCATCTGCGCGCTCGCTCCAGAAATCCGCGCGGTCGAGCAGGCCGAGGTAATGTGCGGCATTGGCCAGGCGGTCGCAGGCTGCCCAGCTCATGACGCTGGAATATGTATGCACGGCAGTGCGGGTTCGCAGTTCCCACAGGCCGGCGTCGGGCTTGTCGTGAGTCTTCCAGGCCATTTCGCCGACCTGTTCCAGGCTGCGGAAATCATCCTCGTTGGCGATGCGCAGCAGGCGCTGGTCGAGGAAGCCCTGAATGGACGGGAGCACGATCTGGCCATAGCAATCGTTCTGGACCTGATAGTAAGCTGCGTTGCCTACACGCACCGGGCCGGTGTTGCGATAACCGGGAAGATCAGCGGCTTCCCATTCGATGATCTCCTTGGCACCGCTTACCGCGTAGAGGGGCTGGATCACGCCATCCGGTGCGTCGGCGACGATGTTTCGCAAGTAAGCGAGATACTTCTCGAGCACATCCAGCGCGCCGAGGTGATTGAGGGCCTGCACGGTATAGTAGGCGTCTCGGATCCAGCAGTAGCGGTAGTCCCAGTTGCGCTGGCTGCCCGGGGCTTCCGGAATGGAGGTGGTCAGTGCGGCCACGATGGCGCCGGTTTCCTCGTGCTGGCAGAGCTTGAGAGTGATCGCGGCGCGGATCACTGCGTCCTGCCAGTCCAGCGGCGTAGCGAGCCCGCGAACCCACAGCCGCCAGTAGTCGCCGGTCTTCTGAAGCATCGACTGCAGGTCATACTCGATGTCACCGGCGAAGGGTTCATCGGGGCCAAGAAAGAAATGCAGCGATTTTTCCAACCGGAACCAGCGCTCGTCGAAGACATATCCAACCGGAGCGTCGGTAGTGAGCCGCAGGGTATTGCGCTCCACCAGGTAGCGGATGTGGTTCGAGCCTTGCGTCGTCGATGCGAGTTTCGCACCATAGCCGCTCATCGGCGTAAGGATGGTGCGGATGCGCGGCGCGCCCGCGACCGGGCGCACGATCCGGGCGAACGCCACGGGCCGGTACATCCGGCCCGAGCGTTGGAATCGGGGGCAGAAATCATAAACTTCGACCGCGCCGCCAGTCGCGTCCTCCAGCCGCGTAACCAGGATGGGTGTATTTCGCAGATAGTGCTGGCGGACCGCGACCTGGTTTTCCAGTTCGAAGCGCCAGGTGCCGGCATCCTGTCCATCGTTTCCACGCAGGAGAGCGCAGAAAGTAGGATCGCCATCGACACGTGGAACGCACCCCCATACCAGGGCACCAGCCTCGTCGATCAGCCCGCTGACCTGGCAATTTCCGATCGGCCAGAGTTCGAGGGTCGTGGGTGAAGGTGAGGTCATGCACGGGTCTCCCTTTTGGGGGCGGATTTGAGGATCGCTTCGAGGCCGGCTTCCATCCAGGTATGCACGGCTGCAACATCAGGCAGGAGGAATGAAGCGGCAGTTGGGCGAATGTCTCCGACCAGCACGCCATGGCCGTCGAAGTCCTTCACCGCGCGGAAAGCATCTTCGTCGGTCACGTCATCGCCGAGGAAAAGTGGTGTTGCGCCCGCGAAGTTGGGCAAGCGCATGAAGCGGGCGACGGCGGTGCCTTTGTCCGACCCCGGCATTACGAGTTCGATTACCTGCTTGCCATGCTTCAGCCCCAGGCCGAACTCCGCGGCAAGCCTCTTTGCCCATTGGAGCAGGCCTTCCAGTGCCTCGGGATGGTGCCGATAATGAATCGCAGCGCTGAATGGCTTTGGCTCCACCAGCAAGCCGCCGTTGTGATCGGCAAAGAGTTGGAGGCTATCGACGATCGCATCCGGCAGTGGTTGAGCGAGCGGCTGGATTTCTGCGTTGGCGAACGGCCGAAATTCACCGCCATGAGAGCCGGCGACCGCTACCTTCAATGATCCTAGAAGGCTTTCGAGCGCAGCAATGGAGCGTCCGGTGACGATTGCCAACCGCCCTTCGAGGGCATCGGCAAGACCTGCGATCAGTTCGGGCAATCCTTCTGCAATTACAACATCATCGGGATTTTCCGCGATTTCCACCAGTGTGCCGTCGAAGTCGAGAAAGAGGGCGCAGCGCATGCCCGGTTCGAGGGGAAGAGGTAGACCCAATGGACAAGTAGCAGGCGTGATCGCATCCCTTTGGCCGCGCGGTTGAGTGCTGCCGCTCGAAATGGTCATTGTCTGTCAGTCCTGCATTTGTTGGTATGCACCCGAGAGCTCGGGACGGCAGTATCATCCTGCGGCGTGCCCTTCCGCAATTGCGAAGGGGTCAACGAGCGACGCGCGGCAGTGTTCCTTTGCAAAAATGCTCTGGTCTGCCAGGGCAGGTTCGCAGTCGGGTGGCCCGGGGAACTGTCGAGCTGGAAGGATTGGTGGGGCGTGCTGGTCGACAGCGACGGCCCGAGCGTCTAGGTTATCGGGCCGCAGGGTACAGTCATCATGGTTAATGGGGATAAGATCATGATTGTCACGGGTGCAGCGGGACAGAATGCCGGCATGGCCGCAGCGTGCCGTGAACTGATAGGTGCTTGCTCTCGATCGCTTGTATACGGCGCAAATCTCTCTCAGTGGCCGTAAATGCAAATGTGCGGCCGGTCGGTCATCACAAAGTCGGATTTCGGGACCAAACTCGGCCTCATTCATGGGCTTACGGCCGTCCGGCCTCTCGCCAGCTGTTGAAGGATAGGGAATGAAGAAAGTCGTTGCGTTCGATCTCGACGGTACGCTGGCGCTGAGCAAGCAGCCGCTGACGGAAGAGATGGCGGAACTGTTGGCCCAATTGCTCACGGTGGCGCAGGTGGCCGTGATTTCGGGTGGTGACTGGCCGCAGTTTGAAAAGCAGGTGGCCAGCCGCCTGCCCGCCCATGCCGATGTTTCGCGCCTGTGGATGATGCCGACCAGCGGCGCCAAGCTCTACCTGTATCGCGAGGGGGCCTGGTCGCCGATCTACGCCGAGCTATTCACCGAAGAACAGAAGACGGAAATTCTCGACGCTTTCGATGCCTCCCTCGCCGCCACCGGCTTCACGCCCGAGGAGACATGGGGCGAGCGTATCGAGGATCGCGGCAGCCAGATCACCTTCTCGGCGCTTGGCCAGCAGGCTCCGCTCGAAGCCAAGGAGCACTGGGATCCGGATTTTGCCAAGCGCAAGGTCATCCAGGCTGATCTCGTCAAGCGCCTGCCGGGCGTCTCTATCAACCTGGGCGGCGCCACTTCGGTCGACGTGACCCAGCCGGGCGTGGACAAGGCGTGGGGCCTCAAGCGCCTTGCCGAGCATAGTGGCGTGGCTGAAGCCGACATGCTGTTCATCGGCGACGCCATCTTCCCCGGGGGCAATGACTACCCGGCCAAGGCGATGGGGCTCGATACCGTCTGCGTGCGCGACCCGTCGGACACGGCAAACGTCATCACCGCGATCGTCGCCTGCCAGAAGGCGGGTTGATCGGGCTCGCGCGGAGTGCATGAAGCGGGCATGGTGCGCGTCTGATGCCTGCTTTCTACCTCACATTCATCGCGGTGCTTCTGGCGGGCATCGGTGCGCGTGACCAGGTCACCATCGCCGGGCTCGCCGCAGGGCAGGGGCGGCGTCCGGCAGTGCTGATCGTCGCGATGACAACGAGCATTGCGACGGCGGCGCTGGCCGCTTACGCAGCTATGCTGATGCTGGCGCAGTTGCCTCCGCCTGCCCGCACCATCTTTGCCGCCATCGCGCTTGGGATGGCGGGGCTTGAATCGATGGTGCTTGCGCCGCGTCGCGATCTGCGGGAGCCAACGAACTCGCTTGGTGCTCTGGCGCTGGTCCTGCTCGCGCATCAGGTTACTGACGCCGCGCGTTTCCTCGTCTTCGGCATGGGCGTCGGATTTGCCGGTCCCGGGCCTGCAGGTGCGGCGGGCGCACTCGGCGGCGTGGTTCTGGTTGCATTTGCGTGGGCAAGGCCGGAGCTTCTGGGAACGGTGGCGGCGCGATGGATGCGTCGCGTCGTAGGCGCCGCGCTCCTCACCGTGGCGATCGGGATGTTCCTTCGCCAAATCGGCATTCTCTGATCGATTTTTGCAATCGAACCTATCCTTTCCAATCGCGTTTCTTGAGCCTAGTTCTGTTCACAACACGACAAATCGAGGGATTCACGCATGACTTCCAAAGACAACTCGCAGGCCGCGCTCATCGACAGCCTCAACGGGCTGCTGGCGGACACCTTCGCGCTCTACGTGAAGACCAAGAACTTCCACTGGCACGTGCGTGGTCCGCAGTTCCATGACCTGCACCTGCTGTTCGATGCCCATGCGACCGAGATCTTCGGCCTGACCGACCTCATCGCCGAGCGCGTGCGCAAGCTGGGCGGCAAGACGCTGACCTCGATCGGTGCGATCGGCGCGAAGACCTCGATCAAGGACGAGGACGACACCAGCCTCGACGCGATGACGATGGTGAAGGAACTGTTCCAGGACAACACCGCCTACGTCGCCACCCTGAAGGCGACCAAGGAACTGGCTGGAGAGGCCGGCGACAATGCCACCGACGGCATTATCGACGACTGGACCGATCAGGCCGAGCAGCGCGCATGGTTCCTGCGCGAGATTCTCGCCTGAACCATTCCGCATCGGGCAGGGGAGTGCTAGGGCGCTCTCCATGCTCAACGTCGACATGATCGAAGGCGCGGACGACGCTGCCATCGCCGCCTGGTTCGCTGAACGCCTGCGCGGTGCGCTGGCCGTCTCTTCCGACATCGCCGTGACCGTGCCGGGAGGCTCCACGCCGTTCCCTATCTTCGATCGGCTTGCGGCCGAGGACCTGCCGTGGCCCCGCATCGCCCTATGGCCGGGCGACGACCGCATCGTTTCCGAGGATCATCCGGCCAGCAACGTCGGAAAGATTCGCACCCGGCTGGAGCCCGTCGGCGCGAAGATCGTCCCGCTGACCGAGGACGCCATCCCGCCGCACTTCGCGATCGCGTGGCTGGGCATGGGCGGCGACGGGCATATCGCCTCGCTGTTCCCCAACACCGATCCTCGGGTGGACGACGCGCTGGCCGTGCGCCGCCTCACCCCCGATCCGCTCCCGCCCGAGGCGCCGTTCGACCGGCTGAGCCTCACCATCCCCTCGCTGCTCGACAGCGACGAGATCGTGTTCGTGATCCGCGGCGCCGACAAGCGCGCGGTCTTCGACGCGGCGCTCAGGGGCGAGCATGACCTGCCCGTCGCCCGCCTGCTGCGCGCGACTTCCGCGAAAGTCACCTGCTTCTGCTGAACTGGCTTCCTGCGCGGCTGCACCGAGCGCTCTACCGGGCGGCGCATGCGGTCCGGGTGCAGGTATGGCGGCTATGGCGCCCGCGCCTCGACGGGGTGCGCGTGCTGGCGCTCGACGGGGAGGGGCGCGTGCTGCTGGTGCGGCATTCCTATGGCTCGGACAAGTGGATGCCGCCCGGCGGTGGCCTCAAGTCTGGCGAAGACCCTCTGGTGGCGGCCGCGCGCGAGATGCTGGAGGAGACCGGCTGCACGCTCGTCGGGGCGCGGCTGCTGGCGATGAGCGCCGAGGACCTGCATGGCGGCCGCAACGTGGTTCGCGTGGTGCTGGGGAGCGCCGAGGGGGTACCGCGTATAGATGAGCGCGAGATCGTGGAGGCGGGCTTCTTCGCGCTGGAAGGCCTGCCACCGCAGATGCCGCGTGGGCTGGCGGAGAAGATCAGGGCCTGGGTGAGCGAGGCGGGGTAGCCGGTGCCGTGGTTGGGTAGAGCTTTCAGGAATATTCGGAAGGGTGGCTAACGCCTCAAAGTCGTCGTCCAAACATCATCGTCATCCCAGCGAAGGCTGGGACCGCTCTCGTCATCACACTGCTTCTCGGCGAGGCCGGGATGAAGTTCGCATTGCCCTGCCGACAGGGCACATCATGGTCACAACGGTCCCAGCCTTCGCTGGGATGACGATCCAATTTTGTGATGGCAGCCCGCCACGCCCAATCGGCTCGGCATTGGCGGCGCGGCAAAGGCTCGCACTCCGCAAGGTCTTCCATCCGCGCGCCGAGCCCCATACTGTCGCATCATGCGCATCCGTTCCCTCCTGCTCGCCTGCCTGCTTCTCCCACTTGGCGCAGCCGCGTCCGCCCAAGGTGCTCACGAGCCCACCCGCATCCTCGACACGAAGGGCGCGCATCGGCTGGCGGCGAACAAGGGGCTGGCGCTGCAATGGATCGACTGGAACACCCGAGGCACCGCAGCGATACACCAGGACGCCGGGGTCTGGCATTTGCGCGGTGCGCAGGCCGAGGCGGGTGGGCCGGGGCGGCTGTTCCTCGACGGGGCCATCACTGAGATCGGTGCGGACTATTTCACGTTCGAGGGCCGCATCGCCATCACCGATACGCCTGATGCCGGGCGCCGGTGCGACAAGACGAAGACCTGGCATTTCGCGATCACGCAGAACCGCAAGTATTACCGCCTCCGCGAGTTCGAGTGGTGCGACGGCCTGACGGACTACATCGACGTTTATTTCTGAGGTGGCGACTTCGGTTTCCCGCTCCGTCACCCTGAACTTGTTTCAGGGTCCATTTTGCAGCGAGACCGGAGCGCGGAATAGAGAACCGATGGATCCGCTGGTGAAACCACGCTCCAGCTTTGGCAGCACGATGGACCCTGAAACAAGTTCAGGGTGACGGAATGGGGTGGGCTCGGAGTCTGGGTGCATAACGAAAAACCCCGCCCGGATCGTGCCGGGCGGGGTTTTATCGTCTCCGCGCCGGGTCAGCTCGCGGCGAGGTTGCGCAGGACGTATTGCAGGATGCCGCCGTTGTTGAAGTATTCGACCTCGTTGGCAGTATCGATGCGGCACAGCGCGGTGAAGGTGAACTGCGTGCCGTCCGGGCGGGTGACCTCGACCTCCACGTCCTGACGCGGCTTCAGAGTGGCGACGCCCTTGATGGTGAAGGCGCAGTCGCCGTTGAGGGCCAGCGAGTGTCGGCTCTCGCCCTCCTTGAACTGCAGCGGCAGCACGCCCATGCCGACGAGGTTGGAGCGGTGGATGCGCTCGAAGCTCTCGACGATGACCGCGCGCACGCCCAGAAGGTTGGTGCCCTTGGCCGCCCAGTCACGCGAGGAGCCGGTGCCGTATTCCTTGCCGGCGATGACCACCAGCGGGGTGCCTTGCGCCTTGTACTTCTGCGCGACGTCGTAGACCGCACCGGGCTCCTCGCCGAAGCGGCTCATGCCGCCTTCGATGCCGGGGACCATCTCGTTGCGGATGCGGATGTTGGCGAAGGTGCCGCGCATCATCACTTCGTGGTGGCCGCGGCGCGAGCCGTAGGAGTTGAAGTCCGCCTTGGCGACCTGGTGCTCCATCAGCCACTGGCCAGCCGGGCTGTCGGCCTTGATCGACCCGGCCGGAGAGATGTGGTCGGTGGTGATCGAATCGCCCAGGATCAGCAGCGGCTTGGCCTCGATGATGTCGGTGACCGGAGCCGGGGTCATCTCAATGCCCTCGAAGTAGGGCGGGTTGGCGACGTAAGTGGACCCGGCGCGCCACTGGTAGGTTTCCGAGCCGACCACGTTGATCGCCTGCCAGTGCTTGTCGCCCTTGTAGACGTCGGCGTAACGGGCCTGGAACATCTGGCGGTCGACGGCGGCGGTCATCGTCTCGGCGACTTCGAGGTTGGTGGGCCAGATATCCTTGAGGAACACGTCCACGCCGTCCTTGCTCTGGCCGATGGGCGTGGTGAGCAAGTCCTCGACCACGGTGCCCTTGAGAGCGTAAGCGACGACCAGCGGCGGCGAGGCGAGGAAGTTCGCGCGCACGTCGGGGCTGACGCGGCCCTCGAAGTTGCGGTTGCCCGAGATCACCGCGCTGGCGACGAGGCCGTTGTCGTTGATCGCCTTGCTGATCGGCTCTGCCAGCGGGCCGGAGTTGCCGATGCAGGTGGTGCAGCCGTAGCCGACGAGGTTGAACCCGATGTTGTCGAGGTGCGCCTGCAGCCCGGCCTTCTCCAGATAGTCGGTGACGACCTGCGATCCCGGCGCGAGGCTGGTCTTGACCCAGGGCTTGGGCTTGAGGCCCAGTTCATCCGCTTTCTTGGCGACGAGACCGGCGGCCACCAGCACGCTCGGGTTCGAGGTGTTGGTGCAGCTGGTGATGGCGGCGATCATCACGTCGCCGTCGCCGATGTCGAAGTTCTTGCCCTCGACGGGGACGCGCTGCGGGGCCTTCTTGTAGGTCTGCGCCATGTCGGCGTTGAAGACGTCGTCCACTTCGGGAAGGGCGACCCAGTCCTGCGGGCGCTTGGGGCCGGCGAGAGAGGGCACGACCGTCGACAGATCGAGTTCCAGCGTCGAGGAGAAGATCGGATCGGGTGCGCCCGGCTCCATCCAGAAGCCCTGCTCCTTGGCGTAGGCTTCGACGAGGGCGATCTGCTCCTCCTCGCGGCCGGTCAGGCGCAGGTAGTCGAGGGTCTTGCCGTCGATGCCGAAGAAGCCGCAGGTCGCGCCGTATTCGGGCGCCATGTTGGCGAGCGTCGCGCGGTCGGCAAGGCTGAGCGAGGCGAGGCCGGGGCCGAAGTACTCGACGAAGCGGCCGACCACGCCGTGCTTGCGCAGCATCGAGGTGCAGGTGAGCACGAGGTCGGTGGCGGTGACGCCTTCCTTCAGTTCGCCCACGAACTTGAAGCCGACGACTTCGGGGATCAGCATCGAGACCGGCTGGCCCAGCATCGCCGCTTCCGCCTCGATCCCGCCGACGCCCCAGCCAAGGACGCCGAGGCCGTTGACCATGGTGGTGTGGCTGTCGGTGCCGACACAGGTGTCGGGGTAGGCGACCAGTTCACCGTTCTGGTCCTCGCTCGACCATACGGTCCTGGCGATGTTCTCCAGATTCACCTGATGGCAGATGCCGGTGCCCGGCGGCACCGCGTAGAAGTTGGAGAGCGACTTGGAGCCCCATTTGAGGAAGTCGTAGCGCTCCATGTTGCGCGCGTACTCGATCTCCATGTTCTCTTCGAAGGCTTTGGGGTGGCCGAACTCGTCGACCATGACCGAGTGGTCGATGACGAGATTCACCGGGACCAGCGGGTTGATCTTGCTGGTGTCACCGCCGAGCTTGGCGATCGCGTCGCGCATGGCGGCAAGGTCGACCACGCAGGGGACGCCGGTGAAGTCCTGCAGCAGCACGCGGGCGGGACGGTACTGGATTTCCTCGCCGGTGACGGGGTTCTTCTGCCAGTCCACTACGGCCTGGATATGCTCGGCGCCGACGGTGAAGCCGCCGTCCTCGAAACGCAGCAGGTTCTCCAGCAGCACCTTCATCGAGAATGGCAGGCGCGAAACATCGCCCAGCTTCTCGGCTGCCTTGCCGAGCGAGTAGTAGGCGACTGTCTTGCCGCCGACGGTCATGGTGCTGCGGGTGCCGAGCGAGTCCTGTCCGACCTGTGTCATGGTGGGCTTTATCCCCTTCTGTGATGAGCCTGCCTCGGCCACAACACACGTTCCAGTGTCGTGTTGCAGTGCGACAGGCGGAAATCTCTGCCCCGGACGTGGGCTTTGCCCGGCGCGACGTCAAGGGCACGAAGCCCTAGACTTAGGTGTTGTTTTGGTTCCGGTGAGTGCCGATCCAGCAACCTACGACGATCAATGCCGCGCCCGCCACGACGCCGAGGCCAAGGTGCTCGCCAAAGACCATCCAGCCCATGAGCGCGGCCCAGAGAAATCCGGTGTATTCGACCGGCACCAGCACTTGCGCCTCGGCCCGTGCATAGCCCCAGGACAGGAACAGCAGCGCGGTAGTGGCGAGCGCCGCGCCGAGCACCGTCCAGGCAAGGCTCACGGCGTCAGGAACGGTCCAGTAGAGCGGGGCGAACAGGGCGAACAACACCGTGACGTTCAGATTCTGGAACAGCGCGATCTCCACCGGCCCCGCCAGCAGGGCCTGCTTGCGCTGCATGACGAGGTTGAGCGCATAGAACACGGCGGAAAGCACGATCGCGGCGGTGCCCCTGATCGCTTCGGCGCCGTATTCCCCCGCACCGAAACGGTCCGCGCCGATCACCACCATGCCGACGAGGCCGAGCAGCGCGGCAAGGATCGCACGCGGCCGGATCGTCTCGCCCAGCAGCAGCGCCGCGAAATAGAGCGCGATGATCGGCGCGAAGAACGAGATCGCCATGCCCTCGGCCATCGGAATGCGGACGAGGCCGTAGAAGAACAGCGCCGCCATCACCGATGTCACGCAGGAACGCTGGAAGTGGAACAGCGCCACCGTGCGGGTCGGCACGGGGCGGCCCTTCGCCAGCCACAGCGGGATCGTCAGCAGTGTGCCGAACAGGTTGCGCAGCAGCAGCGCCGTCCCCACGCCGATCGCCAGCGAAGCGGCCTTCATCGCAGCATCCATGACGCTGAACGCCGCGATCCCGGCGACGACTGCCATGACGGGCGCCAGCACCGGAAGAGGGGGCGAGGAAGGAGCGGACGAGGCACGCATGACGCCTGCGCCTCTCGCCCGGCGCAAGGTTGTGCGCAAGCAATTCATCGCCGGGACATGTCGCATCCTTGAAGAAAGGCGCGTAAACGGGCACATCTATGCGGCGTGGCGGCAACCTTGGAGAACGCCGCGCGTCTTCCCCCCAAGGTCTCCATCGGGCAGGTTTCAAGGCAATATGGTGAGTTTCAAGCGGTTCGGTTCCAGCGTCGTCTCGGCGCTGACGCTTCTGGCTGTCGGCGTGCAGCCGGTTCAGGCGCAGAAGATCAAGACCGAGAAATTGCCCGAGGACCTGCTCCCGCCGACTGTCGCGGCGCCGACACCCACGGCCCCCGCGACCGCGAGGCCGGTGCGTCCTGCAGCGGCCCCCACCGCGACGCCCTCCTCCGCCCCGGGCGCAGTGCCGGTACAGGCGCCTACCGTCTCTTCTCCCATCGTGCAGGAAGTGACGCTGGCCGAGCCGGTCATGCCCTGGACGCTGTCGGATGCGCAGGCACTGCTGACCACCATTGGTTACATCGGCAAGGAAGGCCTCATCCCCGCCGATTACCAGCCCGCCGCGCTCAAGGCCGCGATCGCCAAGGGTGAGGGCGATGCGCTCGATGCCCTCGCCAGCCGCGTCTTCGCCTGGCTGATCGAGGACTTGCGCGATGGTCGCACGCCGATGCCCGCGCGCGTCCAGTGGTTCGCGGTCGATCCCGATCAGGACGCCATGCCGACCGAGCAGATCATGGCGCAGGCGCTGTCCGATCATGATGTTGTCGGCGTCGTCGCCAAGCTCGCGCCGACCAACCCGGACTATGCCGCGCTCAAGGATGCGCTGAACGCCACGCCGATGGCGCAGAAGGAGCGCCGCGCGCTGATCCAGGCGAACATGGACCGCTGGCGCTGGCTCGCCCGCGATCTCGGCACCGTCTACCTGATGACCAACGTGCCGGAATTCCAGCTGCGCCTGGTGGTCAAGAACAAGATCCTGCGCACCTACAAGACGGTGGTGGGCAAGCCCGGCCGCACCGCCACGCCGCAGCTGGCCGAGACGGTCAGCGCGGTCGTGTTCAACCCGACCTGGACGGTGCCGCAGTCGATCGTCAAGGGCGAGGGGCTGGGCGCCAAGGTCATGAACAACCCGAAGTGGGCCGCCAACAACGGCTACAAGGGCTACAAGGCTGAAAACGGCGTGATCACCGTCGTCCAGCAGCCCGGACCGAACAACGCGCTCGGCCTGATGAAGATCGACATGCCCAATCCGCATGCGATCTACCTGCACGACACGCCCGCCAAGTCCTACTTCAATTCCGACGTGCGTGCTTTCAGCCATGGCTGCATCCGCACCGAGCGCGCGGTGGAACTGGGCATGACGATGGCGATCCTCGGTGCGGGCATGTCCGGCACCGATGCCGCTGAACTGTCGCGCGCGGGCGAGTACAAGAAGGTGGCGATGACCCGGACTTTCCCGGTCTATCTCACGTACTTCACTTTCGCCCGCTCGATCGATGGCACGCTCCAGGCGTTCAACGACATCTACGAGCGTGATGCGCCGGTGCTCGCCAGCTTCAAGGCCCCGCGCCAGCTCAAGACGACCCAGCGCGCCAGCGACGAGGCCATCATTCAGCTCGACAATCCGCTCTGAAGGCATGGACGCTTCGTAAGGCGAAGCTCATGCACCCGGCCTCGGGGGTGAATATGCCCCGAGGCTGGGCGTAGAGAGGCGTCCGCGGCCGGTCGCATGGGTCCGACAAGGAGGCACCGCATTTCAGAAGGTGAATGACACCCCGAGTGCGGTGTCATCCCGCTTGTGCTCCGGGCGATTTCACCCGGACTGCTTTGCTGCCGTCAGTCACGGTTTTTTCATTACGTGTCGTCCCTCCGCGATTTCCGCTGCTTGGTCACGAGAATGGCGCAGTCGGCATCGCGATGACACACAGGGTCCACGTTGGGGCAAGCCACGTGGGGCCGGCGATCGCCACGTCTTTCCGGCCTCGAGGATTTGTCGTCATCTTGAGAGGTCTCTGTGAACATTGGATACCTGGTGCCGGAGTTTCCTGGACAGACTCACGGCTTCTTCTGGCGTGAAATCCTGCACATCGAAAATTCCGGGGAAGTGGTCACGATTTTTTCGACACGGCGTCCGAAGTGCAACGTGAGCCATGCCTTCTCAAAAATCGCCGCGGGAAGGACGCATTACCTGGCGGATTTTCGGTTAAAGGATGTCCTGGGCTGGATCATTGCCGTGTTTCTTGCGGTCAAAGTTCTCGGCAGGCGTGATGTTCGAGAGCTGCGCAAGGAACATGAGACGTGGGGCAAGCTGTTTGCGCTCGCTGTGATCGGTGCGAAACTGAACTTGCTGTCTTCCCGGATGAAAATCGATCATATTCATGGCCATAGCTGCGCCGATGCCGGATATGTGCTGGCATTTTGCCGACTGGCTGGCGGGCCTCCCTTCAGCCTTTCGCTCCATGGTGATCTGGCCATTTATGGTCGTGGGCATGGTTTCAAGTTCGAGAACGCAAAGTTCGTCGCATGCGTCACGGATGCGCTGCGGGCGCAAGTTCGGGAACACGTTCCCGGTCTTGGGGAAGACCCCAAGCTGATCCGCATGGGTATCGAACTGGATGCGGGCAATCGGAAGGAAGACGACTGGAGTGCGCCGCGCGTTCTGAAGATTGTGACCGTCGCGCGTCTCGATCATATGAAGGGCCACAGGCATGCCATCGCTGCCGTCCGCAGGCTCAGGGACAGGGGCTTCGTCGTTCATTACGACATAATCGGCGAGGGTGGCCATGCGGAGGAAATACAAAAGGAAATCGGACAGGCGCGTCTTGAGGGCCAGGTCACGATGGTCGGCCCGGTGGCCAATGACGACATCGGCAAGCGGCTGACAGGCTATGATGCATTCGTGTTGCCGAGCGTCGGGTTCGGAGAAGCGGCTCCTGTTGCAGTGATGGAAGCCATGAGTGTCGGGATTCCCGTGGTGTGTTCCATCATTGGCGGCACGCAGGAGATGATCCAGCACGCACTTACAGGATATCTGTTTGCGCAAGGCGACGAAGCGGCGTTGGCCGAAATTCTCGCACATCTTGCAGAGCGCCCTGAATTGCGCGCCTGCATCGGACGTGCCGGGCGAGTTCATGCGCATGCGAACTTTCTGACTTCCGTTTCCGCAGCGGACCTCGTCACCTGCATCCGGAATTGAAAACGACCTGTTCCTCTAGAACTTGAGCCGCCTTTTCCAGCGGCAGGGCATCTTTGCGGTGTCCTGGCGGGTAAAGGGGCGTAGCCCTTTCGCCCGAACGGTGTCGTATCCCGACGACGATGGTGCGCCGGGGCTGCCCGAGAAAGTGGATCGGCACGAGCCAAGGGGGTGCCATCGTCCCAGCTCGTGAGGCCCAGTGGGGGGGCACTTCGTGTTGACCTGTCCCGCAACGGCTTGCTGCGCGGACGGATCTGCGCGGATGCTTCGGGGGATGCCTCGGGCTAGGCGAGTAATCGCTTTCGGCCGGGAACCTGCTCGCTGCCTGGCATATGCGTGAACAGCGCGTTTTCGAACGGGTGAGCGAACCTAAGGCTCGGCGCTCAAGCGCAAGTTCGGATCGCTGCTTTCGCGCGCGGCGGTATCCGGCGCCTCCTGTCCGTCAGATGAAGATCGGACGGAGCAGCCAGTCGCCGGTTGCCCCGATCACCATGCCGGGGATGCTGGCGGCAAGGAACTGAAACTCGCTGCGCAGGTCCAGCAGGCCGACCTGCCGCAACCGGTACCACTTGAAGACAAGCGGCGGAATTTCGATCAGGCCCACGGCGGCGACCAGTCCCAGCATGCCCCAAACGGTGAAGCCGATCGAGCCTGTGATGATGATCCCGATGAACTTCGTCACATTGGACTGGAACATCATCGAGACATGACCCGTCGCGGTGAGAGCCTCGTTCGCGCTGTTGGAAGGCAATGCCAGCAACGATGAAATGGAAAGCAGTTGGAGGTAGGTGGCCGTCGCGGCGTAACGCGGGTCGTAGAGTATGGCGATGATCAGCGGGGCGCTGCCGATCAGCCCGCCGGCCGCAAAGCTGTACAGCAGCGAGGGCAGGCGACGCTTCGCATAGAACAGGCCCCTCAGGTCGGGCAGCCCGTCGCGCCACGCTTGCGCATAATAGGGGGAGAGCACGCGGCTTGCATACCCCCAGGCGAATGCCAACGGCGCTCCCGCAAGGTTTACAGCCAGCATGTAGATGCCAAACTGATCGAGCGGCATCAATCGCGCCAGGACCAGCTTGTCGCCCTGGAGCAGCAGCAGGGTTATGATGCTCGACCCCGTCACGAACCTTGCGAAGCCCCAAAGGTCCTTGATGTATCCGCGGTCGAGTGCGGGTCTGCGCAGGGAGTTCGGAAACATGACATAGCTCAGCAATGTCTTGAACGCGCTGCCGATCATGCCGCCTGCCAGGATGGCCCAGTAACTGCGCCAGAAATACGCGAATGAAACCGACAGCAGCACCTGGACGGCAAGGACCGCCAGTTCCAGCAGGGACAGGCGCAGGATCAAGCGATGGCGAAGCGCCGTCAGCATGGTGATAGACGCCACACCGTCGATCAGGAACGACAGCGTGGAGATGATGATGACGATCTCGAGGTCGTGCTTGCCCAGCAAGGCCGCTATGGCGGGCGCGGCAGCCAGTATCGCCACGGTCAGCATGACCGAGCGCGCTACCTGCATCGTCCAGATGGTATCGAGGAACCGTGGTTTGTCTCCGTCGGGATGACGTATCACGAAGCTCTGGAAGCCGAGGTCCGACATCATGCCGACCGTGAATGCGATCGAACTGATGATGCCGGTGATGCCGAATACCTCCGGGACCAGCAAGCGGGTGAGCAGGACGCTGCTGAGCGCGCGCAGGAGATTGGTCAGGACAACGGAAATGACGACGATATTGGTGTCCCGCAAAAGCAGGTTCCTGATCCGGCCGTAAAGGGCCGAGCCAGCGGGGATGGAGGCACCAGATACGTCTGAAAGCTGGGCATGGTTCATGCGGCTGCGATCCTGATCATTGCATGCGGCCGTCCAAGCCGGCGGTTGTCAAAAGCGTCCGTGGCAACGTGATCTTGCGCGAACGCGGTCCGTGCGTGCGAACCGCCCGGACGGCCGATTTTGCTGTCGGCGAGCATTTCAGCCGGCCGCTCCCGTGGCTCCGGCGAGGCGGCGGGGGGACACCCCCCGGTCTTCGGTGGCGGGGCGGTCGAAGAAGCCGAATTCGGGAGGCCCCTGGCGTTGTCCGTGAAGCCATCGGTAGACGTCGACAAGCTGTGCGGCCTTGCGCCTCCATGTGTAGAGCGAATTCACTCTGGCGCGTCCGCATCTGGCCATCATCGGCAGGTCATGGACGCCGTTGACGATCTCCAGGAGCACGGAACGGGCGCTCGCGAGCAATGCCGTCCGGGTGCCGAGAGGCAGGCGAAATCCGGTCTCGTCGCTGACGATCTCGCCTGGCCCGCCATAGTCCACAACGATCGGCACGAGCCCGAGCGCCATCGCCTCGACGACGGCGCCGCCACCGAATTCACGCACGCTGGGGAAAAGGAACACCGATTGATCGGCAACCCGGCTAGGGATTTCTCCGTGCTCGACCCATCCCGCGAAATCGACGGCGCTGGCCACGCCGAGCCGTTCGGCCAATGCACGCAATGCGGGCATCATCGGGCCGTCGCCGATGATGGTCAGCCTGGCTTTTCCGGTACGCAGCAGGTCGGCGGCAGCCTCGATCGCAATGTCAGGCCCCTTGTAAGGCACGAGCCGGCCGATGAAGCACAGATTGAGTATGTCCTCTCGCCGTGATGCAACGGGACTGGAAAAGCGTGCGGGGTCGATCGCGTTTTCGGGTATGTAGACGGTCTTGCCGGCGGAACTGGCCGGAAGTTCCGTCGCGGTGTGTTTCGAGCCCACCACCACGGCCGAGGCGTTCCGCCACGTTTGGCGAATTCCGGGCATTATCCTGTAGATGCCACGCACATACGACAACCATTCCTTTTCCCGACGACGTTCACTGTCGAACCCTTTGGGCCACGGGATCCCGCCATTGATCGGGCCAACTACAAACGGCACTCCGACGCGGGCGCAGCGGTGCGCCAGGGAACTCGCGGCCGTCGGACTGAGGGGGGTCACGCGATGGACCACATCGAACCGGCCTGCGGTGATCGCATCGCCGAACCGTTTCCAAACCATTCTCTCGAACTGGGGGTATGCCAGCGCCCCGAGCGCGGCGAGGGTGGTCCAGCCTTTTCCGGCGCCTCCCCTGAGTTTCTCCGCTAGCGACCATAACGGCCGCATCACGGCTTCGTTGTCGATGGCGGTAAAGTCGACCCCTTCAACCAGTCCTGCCCGCAGGATCGCCGGTCGGTTGCGGACCTGGGTAACCAGGTGAACGTCGGCGACCGAGCGCAGGGCATTTGCGATCGACCAGCCGACGAGAGGTACGCTCACCCACTCCGGGTTAGCCGCTTCGGCGATCAACAGCACACGGTAGCGCATATTTCATACCTTGCTCTTGTGTGCCCAACGGTGGTCGTAGCGGACGCGATTCGGCATGCGACAGACACGACCGGACGATCGGGCCTCGCGATGCCTCAAGAAATCATCCCATCGCGGCTCAGTCGCCAATAGGGGTGCTGTAAGGATTTTGCGCGATTTAATGGTCAAGTAAATTTACAAAAACCATTATAGATAATCGGTATCTAATCACGTTCTATTTTAGAATATTAGTTGTATGATCTTTTACGCAATATACCTTCTTGAGGTAACGTGGCGGCATATGACTGTGGATTGAATTCACAGGACAATATCTAGCGGGACGACTGGGCGCCTGTCTATCGCGAGAAACCACCACCTTATAATGCGCCATGTGGATTCCGGCTTCGTGATCGGGATACCGGAGGGAAGGTCTCGTGCAGCAGACGGGACGGCCCATGGGTAGGGATTTTCCCCTCCCTATTCAGGCTGCGTGGTCACCAGAATGGTGCCGCCGAGACGAGGCAAGCAAATTGCCTTGCGTCGATTTCCCTTCATTTCCAGGAGACGTGCCGTTCCTAATGCTTTTTCAACCGTGGTCCTGTGGCTTTGGCCCTGGTTCGCCGCATTAGGATTTCGAGCGCTCCCGGTGGACCGCGCGGTAATCTCGAGCTGCCTCGCCGGGTACTTGCTGCTGCCCTCCAACATCAATGTCGATTTGCCGGGCTTGCCGGATTTGTCCAAGCAATCGGTGGTCTCTCTCGGAATCGTACTCACGTACCTTTGTCATCGACGGGTTGGTCCTGTGGTTGGCGTACCCCGGGCTTTGATGCTCCTCATGGCGATGCTCGTCGTATCGTCCGTGATGACGGTGCTGACAAATCCCGATGTCATTCCAATGCCAATTCCTCTCCCCGCCCTCACGATGCATGACGTATTCGGCGTAGTTTTTGAGAATACGCTTACGATAGCCATAGTGGTTATCGGTGTAAAAGTGTTGTACTCTGCGGATTCCCATCGCAATATCCTCATACTTCTGGGGAGCGCGATGCTGCTGTATTCGCTGCCGACCCTGCTTGAATTCAAGATAAGTCCCCAGCTTCACCGGTGGGTTTACGGCATCCATCCCTCCATGTTCGGGCAGCAGATGCGTGGAGGCGGCTTCCGGGCTACGGTGTTCCTGTCGCATGGGCTTATACTGGCCTGGTTTTTGGCAATGGGCACGGTAGCCCTGATGGCGCTTCGCGGCACCCCGACCAGGATTTTCGGATTCCGCCCGCAGGTCTTGTCCGCCTATTTGTGGGTGATCCTGCTGCTGCAGAAATCGCTTGGAGCGCTGTTGCTGGGCAGCCTCATGGCTCTTGCCCTACTGATGCGGCCGCGTCGTCAGCTTGCCATTGCCGCCATCGTCGCGGTGATCTTCCTCACCTATCCTGCCACGCGAGGGGCGGGCCTGATTCCGGTCGAATGGTTCAACCGCACGGTTGCCGAGTATAGTTCGGAGCGATCGGGCTCGTTCGAGACCCGTATCACCAATGAAGACAATCTGCTGGCCAAAGCCAATCAGCGCCCGTGGTTCGGCTGGGGTGGCTGGGGACGGTCCCGCGTCTACGATCCGCAGACGGGCAGGGACATTTCGATCACCGATGGCATGTGGGTGATATCCTTCGGTTATGCCGGCTGGATCGGTTATCTGGCGCAATTCGGAATGATGTGTTTCCCGCTCCTGGGCCTGCTGCGCTACAAGCGCCAGATTTCGCGTGAAACCGGGGCGTTGGCCCTGATCCTGTCATTCAACCTCGTTGACATGATTCCGAACTCTTCCCTCACACCGGTGACGTGGCTGGTATCGGGAGCTCTGGCCGGATCCTTTGCAGCAATGCGGGCAAACGCATTGCACCCTCGTCCCGTGAATGCGCCGCTCCCCTTGTCGCCGGCTGTCGACCGGCCGGCGTTGGCCCTCAGCCCGCCCGATGGTCTCACCATCTGTCCGGCGGAATTGCTCGCAATATTGCGGCGTCGCTGGCGTTGGCTGGTCGCGCCGGCCCTTGTCGGGGGCATGGTGGCCGGCGTTGCCGCCTCAAGGCAGGAGCCGGTCTATCGTTCCAGTGCGACGCTGCTGCTCGATTCACCCCAAGCCAGGCGGAATTTAATATCCTCGTCGCTGGCGCAAGCCGCGGACGAGCGCATCGCCAAGATTCGCCAGCAGGTGATCAGCAGTGACAGCCTGACCCGGCTGATCGAGCAAAATGATCTCTACGCGCAAGAGCGCACGATTATGCCTCGGGCCAGATTGCTGGAGATCATGCGGACGAAAGTCGGGGTCAATCTCGTCGCGGCCAATCCGGCCGGAGGGCGGGGCGGTACGATCGCCTTCGACCTCTCGTTCGACTATCGCGACGCCCGGGCCGCGCAGGCGGTGACCGAGCAACTGGCGATGATGTTCCTTGTCGAGGACAAGCGCTTCCGCACCGAGCAGGCGACCGGGACCGCCGCGTTCTTTGCCGCGCGCTCCGACAGGATGCGAAGCCAGTTGCATGACCTTGCCGAGGAGCGGCGCGACGTGGAGGCCCGCTATGCCGGCGCCCTTGCCACCGACCTGGCGCTCAGTCTGCAGTCGAACTCGGCGATGCGGGCCGAGGTGTCGCGCACCGATGCCGAGACATTGGGCGTGGCGCAGCAGTCGAGCCTGCTCGCGGCCCGCCAGCAGGAACTCGAGAGCGCCCCGGCCGGTATCGAAGGACTGAATCGCGCCGAGGAACGCCTCGCCACGCTGCTCTCCACCCATTCGGAACGCTTCCCCGACGTCATCGCCGCACGCGCCGAAGTCGAGCGCCAGCGCGCCATGGTCGGACGGGACCCGACCCGCGGCGAGACGTTGATCGAAGCCGAGATCGCCGCCGGACGCGAACGTATCGCCACCCTTGCCGCCCGTCGCGCGGAACTGGTGCGCACCATGGCCGACCTCGACCGCCGCGTCGCCCAGGCGCCCCAGTCGGCCTATGAGCTCAACACGATCGAGCGCGAATACGACAACATCAAGCGCCAGTACGATTCCCTGCGCGAAAAGCAGCTCGACGCGCAAGTCGCCGCCAACCTCCAGTCGGAGGACAAGGGCGAGCGCTTTACCGTCGTCGATGCTCCCAGCCTGCCGCTGCATCCGCTCGGCCGCAGCATCTGGATGGTCGTGCTGATGGGCATCGTCGCCGGTTTCGGCCTCGGCCTCGTCTTCGTCATCGCGCGCGAGATGCTGACCGGCACCATCCACGGCACCGAAAGCCTGCGCCGTGCGGTGCGCGCACCCCTCTTCGGAGCCGTCCCGACCAGCCGGACCCCCAACTTCCTCGACACGATCGCACGCTGGCTGCCAGGCCGCGCCCGCAACGCCACAGCCTATTCGCCAGCCTAGAGCGACTTGGCGGGGGTCACAGAGGGGGCCTTGCAAGGCACTTTCAGCGAGTCGGGAATCGTAAAGCGGGTGGACGAGAATGCGATGTGGTCGCCTTAACCCATCTCATCTGTGAGTGGCTGTTATCGTCGGTCGGCGTGCATGGGGCGGCGCATTGTCAATGCGGCAATTCCAGTGACCACTATACCGAAGCGCTCAAGAAAATCATTTATCCTGATCGTTAGAAATTGGGATCCCAGGAAACTGTCGATGCCATGTAAGGATGTGGCGCGAATGCAGATATACAAAGTCAGGAAAAAGCTGCTGAAAATAGCTATCGACAGTGCATAGCCACGGCGCTTGATCAGCGGGATTATCCAGAATGTCGTGAGCAGGAATAATGCGACCGACGAGATGAATAATATGTGCTGAAATAATCGTCTGTTTCCATACCATCCATAAATCTCTGCCTCATAGCGCATGAAATCCGCGAACCTGGTTTGCAGGTCAAAGTATTTGTTGATGGTCAGAAGGCCGAAAAGCGTGAATATGCAGAGCCATATTCCGGAATTTGCAGGGCCATCGCGCGAGGCTGCGCGCAACGTCGCAAGACATGTCGCAATGTACGCCATGAGCGTGAGCGATGCCCCCGAGGAAGCCTCGACATAGCTTGCAGTCACTCGACATCTCCTTGTCGATGAAGCTCTCAAGTTCCTATTCGAGGGGCTCAAGGCCTGTCCATCGGGAGAACTCACCAGAAGATCTTTTGCGCGGGCAGGAACCGTTCGGATCATCTGTCGTCATAGGGATTTTACGGGACTGCCAAGCCAGACTTGCGGAAGAATGATGCCATGCGTAGGTTGCTGCAATGCAGCGATCGTTTTCGCCCGTTCGAATTCTTGTCGTAGCGGCGATTTTTGCGCTTTGCGGCGCTGCTTCCCGTGCGACGTTTCAATTTGTCGAGACGCGATGGCAGATCGCTGTTTTCGTTTGCGTGGCGGCGGTCTTGGAACTCAGTGCGGGTAACCGGGGGAGCCAGCCCAGCTGGTTCAGGTTTGTTGTCAATTCGGCGTCCGTTGCTTCCGCGATCATCGCCGTGAAGTGGTACATCGAAGGTGTGTCACCGCTGGTCATCGCCCTGATCCGCTGAACGCAGCGCTGCGTATTGCCCGGCCGTGGAATTTTCGAGCATATCGGCAGGCTGACCTGAGATCACCGCAGCGGCGATGAGGCTATCCTCTCGCTTGTCGGCCTGGGAGGCAGGCTTCTAAGGCTGTTCGCGAGGAGAGCCGCCATGACCGATCAGACCCCAGACCGTATAGATGAGGCGACCAGCCGCATCGCCGATCTCGAGGCCGAACTGGAAGCTTCCGGCACGACGACGCGGGACGCAGAGGCTCTGGCCCGCGTGCGCGCCGTTCTTCATCAATGGGTCGATACCGTGTCTGCGGTGGTGGCCACGCCCGGTGTCGGGCGAGTCGTCCTGATCCACGAGAACGGATCGGAATCGCGTATCGCTTCGCCTGAACTGCCGTTCCTGCTGGCTGTTCCGGTGAGATTTGACGGGCGCGATCAAAGCGCCTGACTCAGCCTGCCAAAATTCAGGTCTGCCGGATAACGTCGAGGAAAGCGTCGCCGTAGGCTTCCAGCTTGCGAGTACCGACACCGCCGATGGACCCAAGTTCCGCGAGCGAAGAAGGCCGCGCTGCCGCCATTTCACGCAGGGTCGAATCGTGGAAGATGACATAGGGCGGGACGCCGGCTTCTCTGGCCAGTTCGCGGCGCAACTCGCGCAGAGCGTCGAACACGGGATCGCCTATGGGATTGGCGCCGGTATCACCGCCGCGCGAGCGACGCTTGCGCTCCGGCTTGGGCGGCACGACGATCGCTACCGCGGCCTCGCCCTTGAGGATGGCGCGGGCGTCTCCGCCCAGCGCGAGGCCGCCGTGCTCGGTCGCGGTCAGGCTGCCGCGGGCCTGCAGTGCGCGGGCAAGAGCCTTGAGAAGGGGCTTTTCCTCTTCGGTCAGGATGCCGAAGACCGAAAGCTTGTCATGGCCGCGCTGGATCACGCGGTCGTCGGCCATACCCGACAGCACCTTTTCCAGATGACCAAGGCCATAGGACTGCCCGGTACGATAGACGGCCGACAGCAATTTACGCGCCACATCGGTCACGTCGACGACGCCGACCGGCTGGAGGCAGTTGTCGCAGTTGCCGCAGGTCTGTGCCGGAATTTCGCCGAAGTGGCGTAGCAGCACGGCACGGCGGCACTCGGCGGTCTCGACAAGGCCGGCGAGCGAATCGAGGCGCTGGCGCTCGCTCTGCTGGCGGTGGGGCTCAATTTCGGCGAGTCGCTGGCGTGCACGGGCGAAGTCGTCGGCACCCCAGAACATCACGGCTACGGAGGGGTCACCATCGCGCCCTGCGCGGCCCGTTTCCTGATAATAGGCCTCGATCGACTTGGGAATGCCGGCATGGGCGACGAAGCGGACGTCGGGCTTGTCGATGCCCATACCGAAGGCGACGGTCGCAACCATGACCATGTCCTCGCTGGCGACGAAGGCGGCCTGGTTGCGGGCGCGGATTTCGGGATCGAGGCCGGCGTGATAGGGCAGCACGCGCCGCCCCGTTTCGCGCGCGAGGGTTTCGGCCAGTTGTTCCACGCGCGCACGGGTGGGTGCATAGACGATGCCCGGGCCGGGATTCTCCTCGACGACAGCCTTGAGCTGACGCATCGCGTTCTCGCGCGGGCGGATGGCGTAGCGGATGTTGGGACGGTCGAAGCCGGCGACGATCAGCCCTTCCTCGGGAATGCCGAGCTGGGCGAGGATGTCGCTTCGGGTATGGTGATCGGCCGTTGCCGTCAACGCCAGGCGGGGGACATTGGGGAAGGCGTCCAGCAGCGGGCGCAGCAGGCGGTAATCCGGCCTGAAGTCATGCCCCCATTCGGAGACGCAGTGCGCCTCGTCGATGGCGAAGAGGCCGACACGGGCGGATTGCAGCAACTCGCGGAAATGCGCCTGGCTGGCGCGCTCGGGCGCGATGTAGAGCAGGTCCAGTTCGCCCGCGCGGAAGGCGTCCATCGTCTGGCCGCGATCGGTGTCGGCACTGGTCAGCGTCGCGGCACGGATACCGTTGGCCCGGGCCGAGCGCAGCTGGTCGTGCATCAGCGCGATCAACGGGGAGACGACGACGCAAGTGCCCTGCAGGAGCACGGCGGGAAGCTGGTAAGTGAGCGATTTGCCCGCACCTGTCGGCATTACCGCCAGCGTCGAGCGGCCATGGATCACGCGATCGACCACCTGGTCCTGCACGCCGCGAAAGCCCGAGAAGCCGAAGACGTCATGGAGCGCCCTGGATATGTCGTCATCGGTGGGCGGCGGCGCGGGCGTCCAGTCCACGTCCGGCGCATGAATGTCCATCATTTCGGCGTCAGGTTCGCCGTAGAAGGTCGTCTCGAAAGGCCAGTCGTCGTCGTTCACGCCGCGCTTTATGGCAGAGGCGGGCACCCGGGGGAAACCTCGACTGGTCGGTTTTCGCCAATTTAACTTGGTGTGGCCCACAAATCCGGATGCCGCAGCAACAGGGCCTGGGCGAGGATGAGCGTCTTGGCGTCGGTCAGTTCGCCGCAGAGCGCCATGTCGCGCAAGGCATCGAGCCCGATTTCGTGGACGGTGATGTTCTCGTCCTCGTCGTGGGCTCCGCCGCCACTGCCGATGCGGTCTTCGCTGGCGTAGCGTGCCAGGTAGAGTTGCACCCGCTCGGTCGAGGCGGGGCACAGCGACCACATGTTAGTGACGGGTTCCAAGATTTCGATCCTCAACCCACCCTCCTCGAAGGCTTCTTCGACGATGCGGGTTTCGGGGGAAACGCCATCGAGGTTGCCGGCGATGGCTTCCAGCACCGGCGGTTCGCCTGCGGCGAGGACCCCCGCGCGCGGCTGATCAATCAGCATGCAGACGCGGCGGATCGGATCGTAGGGCAGCACCGCCACGGCAGAGCCGTTGTCGAGCAGATGCCGTTCGACGACCGCGCCGTCAGGCATCTCCACTTCCAGCCGATAGAACTTGTACCATCCGTCATAGACGAGCGTTCGGCCGGTGATGCGCGCTGTGGTCATGATGGCAGGGTGATGGGCTGCACCTCATGTTGCAAGTGCGAATGCGACTTTGGCCGATTGAGAGACGCTCTCGGGCCGGGAATAGCGATGGCCGATGAAGCCGCCTTGTCCGGCCCCCGTGGGGGATGCAGACGGCAAATCGGATGCGATGGCTGGCGCGCATTTGCCCTGGTTACTGCGACCTCCGGGCTTTATGGCGTGCCAGCCAAGAGGACTGAACCCGTGGCCGTCCCGGACCTCATCCGGGACGGGATATGGAATCAGTCGAGGTTCGGACGAAGCCAGCGTTCGGCGGTCGGCAGGTCAACTGCGCGGCGCAATGCGTAGTCCTCCAGTTGGTCGCGACCGATGCGGGCGACGCCGAAGTACTCGCTTTCCGGGTGCGCGAAGTAGAAGCCCGAAACCGCCGCCGTCGGCAGCATCGCCTGGCTTTCGGTGAGGACGATGCCGGCATTGTCCTGCGCCTTCAGCAGATCGAACAGGATGGGTTTGAGCGAATGGTCCGGGCACGCCGGGTAGCCGGGGGCCGGGCGGATGCCGCGATATTCCTCGCGGATGAGCGCTTCGTTGGTGAACTGCTCGTCCGGGGCATAGCCCCACAGGGTGGTACGGACATGCTGGTGCAGGCGCTCGGCGAAGGCTTCGGCGAAGCGGTCGGCGAGGGCTTTGAGAAGGATGTCCGAATAGTCGTCGTGCGCGGCCTTGAAGCGTTTCAGATGCGGCTCGATGCCGTGGATGCCGACCGCGAAGCCGCCGAGCCAGTCGTTTTCGGGCGCGATGAAGTCCGACAGGCAGAAGTTCGCGCGCCCGCGCGACTTCTTGAACTGCTGGCGCAGGAACGGCAGGCGGGTGCCGTCTTCGAGGAGCACGTCGTCACCCTCCGAATGCGCGGGCCAGAAGGCGCAGACGCCGCGTGCGGTCAGCCACTTCTCGTCGATGATCTGCGCGAGCATCGCCTGTGCATCGGCAAACAGGCTGCTGGCGCTTTCGCCGACGATCGGGTCGGTCAGGATCGCCGGATAGTTACCCGCCAGTTCCCACGCGCGGAAGAAGGGCATCCAGTCGAAGGTTTCGACCAGATCCTTGAGATCCCAGTCCTCGTAGACATGTAGGCCCGGCTGCGCGGGCGCGGCAGGCTTCTGCGCGAAGTCGGCGGGGAAGGCGTTGGCGCGCGCTTCGGCGATCGGCAGCAGGTCGCTCTGGCCCTTGTTCGCGCGGGCTTCGCGCACCTTCTCGTAATCGATCGCAACCGAGGACTTGAAGCCCTCCGCCTGCGTGTCGGACAAGAGCTGCGAGGCTACGCCCACCGCGCGGCTGGCGTCGAGCACATGGACCACGGTTCCGGTATAGGCCGGGTCGATGCGCAGCGCAGTGTGGACCTTGGAAGTCGTCGCGCCGCCGATCAGCAGCGGAATGTTCATCTCGGCGCGCTGCATTTCCTCGGCCACGGTCACCATCTCGTCGAGCGAGGGGGTGATGAGGCCGGAGAGGCCGATGATATCCGCCTCGTTCTCGTTCGCCGATTCGAGGATCTTGCTCCAGGGCACCATGACGCCAAGGTCGATCACCTCGTAGCCGTTGCACTGGAGCACGACGCCCACGATGTTCTTGCCGATGTCGTGGACGTCGCCCTTGACGGTGGCCATGATGATGCGGCCCTTCGCCTTGGTCTTGGCGTCCTTTTCCGCCTCGATGAAGGGGATCAGGTGGGCGACGGCCTTCTTCATCACACGCGCCGATTTCACTACCTGCGGCAGGAACATCTTGCCTGAACCGAACAGGTCGCCGACCACGTTCATGCCGCCCATCAGCGGGCCTTCGATGACCTCGATCGGGCGGCCACCGGCAGCCGCGATCGCGGCGCGGGCTTCCTCGGTGTCTTCCACCACGTAGGCGTCGATGCCGCGCACCAGCGCATGCTCGATGCGCTTGGTGACGTCCCAGCCGCGCCATTCCTCGGCGGCCTTCTCGGCCACGGTGTCCTTGCCCTTGTAGCTTTCCGCCAGCTCGATCAGCCGCTCGGTGGAGGTCTTGCCGTCCTCGCCCACGCCGGGGCGGCGCATCATGATCACGTCTTCGCAGGCTTCGCGCAGCGCCGGGTCGATCTGGTCGTAGACGTCGAGCTGCCCGGCGTTGACAATCGCCATGTCCAGACCGGCGGGAATCGCGTGGTACAGGAACACCGAATGCATCGCGCGGCGCACCGTCTCGTTGCCGCGGAAGCTGAACGAGAGGTTGGACAGGCCGCCCGAGAAGTGGACGTGCGGGCAGCGCGCCTTGATCTCGGCCACCGCCTCGATAAAGTCGAGACCGTAGCGGTCATGCTCCTCGATGCCGGTGGCGACGGCGAAGACGTTGGGGTCGAAGATGATGTCCTCGGGCGGGAAACCGATGCCGACGAGCAGCTTGTAGGCGCGCTCGCAGATCTCGATCTTGCGCTCCTTGGTATCGGCCTGGCCGGTCTCGTCGAAGGCCATGACGACCACGGCGGCGCCATAGGCCATGCACTTTCGCGCGTGATCGAGGAACTGTTCCTCGCCTTCCTTCATCGAGATCGAATTGACGATCGGCTTGCCCGACACGCACTTCAGGCCGGCCTCGATCACTTCCCACTTGGAGCTGTCGACCATCACCGGCACGCGGGCGATGTCCGGCTCGGCGGCGATCAGCTTGAGGTAGGTGGTCATCGCCTCGACGGCGTCGAGCAGGCCCTCGTCCATGTTGACGTCGATGACCTGCGCGCCGTTCTCGACCTGCTGGCGGGCGACTTCGATGGCGGCGGGATAGTCGCCGGCCATGACCAGCTTCTTGAACCTAGCGGAGCCGGTGACGTTGGTCCGCTCGCCGATGTTGACGAAGCGGGAGCCGGAAGGAGTGGCGGTCATGGGTGTTGTTCTCGTCAGGTCAAAGCGCTCGGGCGAGCACGAAGTCGTTGTAGGTCTTGCCGCCGACATCGAACTGGCGGGTGCCGATCGTCTCGAAGCCGTGCTTGGCATAGAAGGAGAAGGCGCGGTGGTTGTCATCCTTGACGCCCAGCAGCAGCCGCGAGCGGCCCGCCGTTTCCGCGACCACGGCCTGCATCAGAGAGGGCGCGATGGTTGAGCCCTGAAAGCGCGAGAGGATGTAGATGCGCTTGAGCTCGATGTCGCCCGGCTGCGCATGCTCGATCTCGGGTTCGCACAGCAGCGCATAGCCGGCCGGTGCGCCGCCGGGCTCGATCTCGGCCAGCCATGCCTTCGCGCCCTTGGCGAAATAGGCGCGGTAGGTTTCGGCCGAATGCTGCTTCGCGCAGTGCGCGACGAGGCCCGCGCCGTCGATCACGCCTGCGAAGCTTTCAAGGAAGGTCGCCGCGCCCACCAGAGCGAGCGCGTCGGCATCGTCCGGCCCGGCAGGCCGCAGGCGCCAGATCGGCAGCGAATCCATCAGGACGCCATGGTGAAGGGTTCGAGGCCCGCGAGGCGGGTCACCGGCTCCAGTTCGGGCAGATGGCGCGGCGCCATGCCGGTCACCTTGTCGGCAATGGCCTTGATGTGGGCAGGGGTCGACCCGCAGCAGCCGCCCAGCACGTTAACCTGACCCGCGATCGCCCATTCGCCGACGAAGCCCGCCGTAGTGTCCGGCATTTCGTCGTAGGCACCCAGTTCGTTGGGCAGGCCTGCGTTGGGGTAGATCATGATGAGCGTGTCGGCGATTTCCGACAGCGTCTTCACGTGCGGGCGCAACTGCGTCGCGCCGAACGAGCAGTTGAGGCCGATGGTCACCGGCTTGGCATGCCGCACCGCATGCCAGAACGCCTCGACGGTGTGGCCCGAGAGGTTGCGGCCCGACAGGTCGGTGAGCGTCATCGACAGCATGATCGGCACTTCGCGGCCGAGTTCGGCCTCAAGCTGGCGCACGGCCATGACGCCCGCCTTGGCGTTGAGGGTGTCGAACACCGTCTCGATCAGGATGAAGTCCGCGCCGCCTTCGACGAGGGCCGCGGCCTGTTCCTTGTAGACATCGACCAGCGTGTCCCAGTCGATCTCGCGGTAGCCCGGATCGTTGACGTCGGGGCTGAGCGAGAGCGTCTTGTTCGTCGGCCCGATCGCGCCTGCCACGAAGCGCGGACGGCCATCCTTCGCCTGATATTCGTCGGCGAGGCGGCGGGCCAGCTTGGCCGATTCGACGTTGATCTCGCGCACCAGATGCTCGGCGCCGTAGTCGGCCTGGCTGATGCGGTTGGCCGAGAAGGTGTTGGTCTCGGCAATGTCCGCGCCCGCTTCGAAGTAGGCGCGGTGGATCGCCTCGGGCACCTCGGGCTTGGTTAGCGCGAGGATGTCGTTGTTGCCCTTCTGGTCGTGCGAGAGGCCGAGCGTGCCCGCATAGTCGGCTTCCGAGAGCTTCCAGTTCTGGATCTCGGTGCCGAAGGCGCCGTCGGTGATGAGGATGCGCTTGGCCGCTTCGGCGAGGAAGGTTTCACGGACGCTCATGCTGCAACCAGCTCCTTGGGGCGCAGGCCGAGAAGCTGGCAGATCGCATAGGCCTGCTCGGCGCGGTTGAGGGTGTAGAAGTGGAAATCGCGTACCCCGCCTTCATACAGGCGCTTGCACAAGTCCGCCGCCGCGACGGCAGCGACCAGCGCGCGCGGGCCGGGGCGGTCGTCGAGGCCGTCGAACATCGTCTCCAGCCAGCCGGGGATCTCGGTGTTGCCCGACATGCGCCGGATCGCGGAGAAGCTGGTGACGGGCATGATGCCCGGCAGGATCGGCGCGGTGATTCCCGCCGCCAGCGCCTTGTCCATGAAGCGGAAATAGGCGTCGGTCGAGAAGAAGAACTGCGTGATCGCGCGGGTCGCGCCCGCATCGATCTTGCGCTTGAGATTATCGAGATCGACCTCGGCGCTGACGGCCTCGGGGTGGACTTCGGGATAGGCGGCGACCGAGATTTCGAAATCGTGGCGCTTCTTCAGCCCCGCGACCAACTCTGCGGCGCTGGCGTAGCCTTCGGGGTGCGGTACGAAGCGGCCGCCGTCCGACGGCGGCGGATCGCCGCGCAGGGCGACGATGTGGCGCACGCCCGCTTCCCAGTACTGGTCGACCACTTCGTCGATCTCGCCCTTGCTGGCGGCGACGCAGGTGAGGTGCGCGGCGGGGACCAGCGAGGTCTCCTTCACGATGCGCGAGACGGTGGCGTGGGTACGCTCACGGGTGGAGCCACCCGCGCCGTAGGTCACCGAAACGAAGGCCGGATCGAGCGGGGCAAGCTGGGTGATCGCGTCCCACAGCTGCTCCTCCATCTTCTCCGACTTGGGCGGGAAGAATTCGAAGGAGACGGAAATGTCGCCGGGCAACCCTGCGAAAATCGGGGTTTCTGCGGCGCGTGGGGAAGCGGTCATCAAACGGTCTCTCGGTTTTCAGGGCGCGCGGTTACACCATCGCGGCGCGCAGTCCAGATTTTAACGGTGAGCGGGTCGCCCGGCAGAGCGACGGGCTCGGCCGGGGTAAGGCCCGCGGAAGCGAGATGGGCGAGCATCTGCTCGTCCGAAAAGCCGAGACGGGCGTGCGCATGGCGCTCGCGCATTTCCTCGCGCTCGTGCGCGGCAAGGTCGACGACGGCGATGCGCCCGCCCGGCCGCAGCACGCGCGCGGCTTCGGTCAGCACCACGGCGGGGTCCTGCGCGAAGTGCAGCACCTGATGGAACAGCACGGTGTCGAAGGCGTCGGGCGCGAAGGGCAGGGCGGTGAAGTCGCCCTGCACCAGATCGACCTTGTCGGCGGGCAGGTCCTGCAACCGGGCGCGGGCGATGCGCAGCATCTCAGGGCTCTTGTCGAGCGCCGTCACCCGCCCCGCGCGCGCGGACAGAAGCTGTGCCATGCGCCCGGTGCCGGTGCCAACGTCGAGAAGGCCGCCGATGGTTTCTTCTCCGAGCGCGCGGAGCAACGCGGCCTCGACCGGCTCGTCGGCGCCGTGTAGGCGGCGCAGCGTATCCCATTCGGCGGCGTGGCGGGCGAAGTAGGCCTCGGCGCTCGCCTCGCGCCCGGCGCGGATGGCGGCGAGGTGGCGGCGGTCCTCGGCGCAGCGGGCGGCGAACTGGCTGTCGTCCCGCTCGGCGATGTTGAGCAGATTCGCCGCCGCCGTGCCGAGCGACGATTCGCCCGTTTCACTGACGGCGATTCTCAGGAAGACCCAGCTGCCTTCCTTGCGCCGCTCGGCAAGGCCGGCGTCGCACAGGATCTTTATATGGCGCGAGACGCGCGGCTGGCTCTGGCCGAGGACCTGCGCAAGCTCCCCCACGGCAAGTTCCATATGCGCGAGCAGACGCAGCATACGCAGGCGCGTTGGCTCCGAAAGAGCGCGCAGAAGAGGGTCGATCCGCATGCCGGATCATATAAAGATATCTTTATATGTGTGCAAGCCCTAGGAATTCTGCGGATTTCCGCCTGTCGTATTCCTATTTGCGTTGCACCATTGTCTCGTCTAAAGAATGCCACTGCAGGCTTGCCTGCAAGCGTTGGCCTATGCGCCAAACAATGCAAGGGGATTCGCATGAAGAAGATTGCTTTCGCCGCGTTCGCGTCGGTTGCCGCACTGTCGCTCGCTGCTTGCGGTGGTGAGCCCGCCGCCGAAGCTACCACGGATTCGGTCGAGACCGCTCCCGAGGAGCTGATGACCGGTGACGCCACCGACGTTCCGACCGAGGCTGCGTCCGAGGCGATGTAATCGGCTCGGGGGTTCGGCGCTACCTTTCGGTGCACTGACCCCCGCCGCTTTCCGCTTCCGGGTCCAACCGGCTTGTGGAAAGTCCGTTTCACGACGGACAGAAGCCCTCCCCGATGGGAGGGTTTTTTGTTTCTGCATTACGCATTTACGCATGGTGTGGAGCAGCAAGACCCGCCCGTCGATGATGGGCGGGTTTTTGTTTGCACTGCCTTCGGGGGCGGGGCATCAACCGGGCCATGCCCGATACGCTGAAGATCACGCTCGCGCAGCTCAACCAGTCGGTCGGGGACATTCCCGGCAATGTCGCCGGCATTCTGGCAGCCCGCGACGCGGCGAGGGGAAGCGACCTCGTCGTTTTTCCCGAGCTTCATCTGATCGGCTATCCGCCTGAGGACCTGATCCTCAAGCCCTCGCTGATCGAGCGAGCCGCAGCACAACTCCAACACCTTGCCGAATCGACTGCCGGTGACGGACCGGCGATGCTGGTCGGGTCCGCCTTCGTCCGTGATGGTGCGCTGCACAACGGGGTGGCCCTGCTCGATCAGGGAAAGGTAGCAGCAGTGCGCCTGAAGCACGAGCTGCCCAATTACGGCACTTTCGACGAGATGCGCCTGTTCCAGCCCGGCCCGCTGCCAGAGCCGGTGATCCTGCGCGGCACCATGATCGGCGTGCCGGTGGGTGAGGACATCTGGCGCTACGAGGTCTGTCGCCACTTGGCCGATTTCGGTGCGGAAATCCTCATCTCGATCAACGGCAGTCCTTACGAGATCAACAAGGAGGCCCTGCGCATCGAGGGCGTGGCCAAGCGGCGGGCGGTCGATACCGGACTGCCGCTTGCCTATCTCAATCGCGTCGGCGGGCAGGACGAACTGGTGTTCGATGGGGCAAGCTTCGCGGTGAACGGCGACGGGGCGCTGGCTGTCCAGTTGCGCGACTGGGAAGAGCAGGTCGTCGAAACCCGCTGGACCAAGACCGCAAAGGGATGGCGCTGCGATCGCGGCGCCGTCGAGCCGCTGGCGCAGAACCCGGAGGACATCTACAGCGCCATGATCCTCGCGTTGCGCGACTACGTGGAGCGCAATGGTTTTCCCGGTGTCGTCCTCGGGCTGTCGGGTGGGGTCGATTCAGCGACGTGCGCGGCGATCGCCGTCGATGCGCTGGGTGCCGGGAAGGTTTGGGGGGTGATGATGCCTTCGCGCTTCACCAGTGCCCAGAGCCTCGACGATGCGGCGGCCTGTGCGCGGTCGCTGGGGATTCGCTACTCTGAGATGCCGATCGGGGCCGCCGTCGATGGATTCGACGCCATGCTGGGTGAAGCGTTCGAGGGGACGCAGCGCGATCTGGCCGAGGAGAACCTGCAGTCGCGGGTACGCGGCGCGGGACTGATGGCCTTGTCGAACAAGTTTGGTCCGATGCTCCTCACCACGGCCAACAAGAGCGAGCTGAGCGTCGGCTACGCGGCGATCTACGGCGCCATGGCGGGCGGCTACGCCCCGCTCAAGGATGCCTACAAGAGCACCGTCTATGCCCTGGCCCGCTGGCGCAACGGGCAGGTGCCGCGCATCGGGTTCGGGCCGGGTGGCACGGTAATCCCGCAAGGCAGCCTGACCCGCGATCCCACGGCCGAACTCTACGAGGGACAGCGCGACAGCGACAGCCTTCCCCCCTACGACGTGCTCGATCCGATCCTCATCGGACTGGTGGAGCACGACAAGAGCGTCGCGCAACTGGTCAACGAGGGCTTCGAGCATGGCGTGGTTCGCCATGTCGAGCTCCTGCTGCATCGTGCCGAGTACAAGCGGCGCCAGTCGCCGCCCGGCGTGAAGCTGACTGCGCGCAACTTCGGCCGGGACCGGCGCTATCCGATCACGCACGCCTTTCGCAGCGGGTGAGGGGCGCTCGCCCGACCCGCTGCAAAAACGCGAATCTCAGTATTCAACACTCAGCGTCACCACCGCGCTGCGCGGGGCGCCATAGAACGCCTGCCCCCACTTGAGGCTGTTGAGGTACTTCACGCCCGTCACGTTGCGCAGGTTGAGGCTTGCGCGCACATGCTCGGCCACGCGCATGCCGGCCATGAGGTCGAGGATCGCATAGCCCTTCTGCTTCAACGTCACATCGCCCTCGGCGCCGCCATAAGCGGACAAGTCGCTGACTACGGCCGTCGTCGCATTCTGCACGCGCAGTTGTGCGCCGACCTTGAGGTCGTTCAGTTCAGGCACCGAATAGGTGCTCGCCAGCTTGAGCGACCGGGTGGGAATCCAGGTGCGGGTGTCGTCTCCGGCGGCATTCTCGATATCGAGATATGTGAAGCCGCCCGACAGCGTCCAGTTGCTCGTGACCTGGCCCGAGAGTTCGACTTCGAAGCCGGTCGAGGTGGTGTCCTGCGGGGCGTAGTAGCTGCCGCCGGCCTTGCCGTTGCATGCCACGCCGTCGACTCCGACCGGACATCCATTCTCGTCGAAGTAGCCGGCATACTCCGCGAGGCCCTTCTGCTTGGCCTTGAACACGGCCGCCGTCGCGTAGAGCTTGCCGTCCAGCCAGGTGCTCTTGATGCCGCCTTCCAGGCTTGTGCCCTTGGCGGGATCGAGGCGTGTACCGTCGATGCCCACTTCGACCTGCGGATTATAGATATCGGTGTAGCTGGCATAGAATGAGACGTTCGGGGTCAGGTCGTAGATCGCGCCGACGTAAGGGCTGACCTTGCTGTCCTTGCGCGCTTGGTCGGCACCGTAGGAGAAGCCGGTCGACTTGATCCACATCGCGCTGGCGCCGACCACGGCCTTGAGCTGGTCGGTCAGGTTGAGGTGGGCGGCGCCGTACACGCGCGTCAGGCGGTCGCTGTAGTCGGCGGCGAGGTAGCTGCCCGGATAGCTGGGCTCGGGGATGCCGGTCTCGCCCCACTGCGATGGCCCCGGGTAGACGATCGTGTCCGTCGAGAAGTTCTCGTACTCCTTGGCGTCAGATTTCGACACGGATACGCCGAGCGCCAGCTTGTGCTCGCGTCCCAGCAGCTGAAACGGGCCGGAGACGTACACGTCGCCCAGGTACTGCTTGTAGTCCGACGGATAGATGCCGCTCATGCCGTAGACGCCTTCGCCCGTCTCGCGGTCGGGGTAGCCGTAAGCGTAGAGCAGCTTGGATTTTTCCTGGAAGCGACGGTAGGTGGCGATCCCGGTTGCCGACCAGCCGCCGCCGAAGTCGTAGACCAGTTCCCCGAACAGGCTCTGGTCGCTGGTGTTCCAATAGGTCCAGTCTGCCGAAGTGGTGGCCGAGCGCTTGAGATCGATCCGGGTGCCGTCGGTGTAGACCAGCGGGATCGCTCCCCACAGCACCCCGTCGGCGTCGTTCTCCTGCCGGGTGTAGCCCACCGTCGCGCGCAGCGAAGGTGTGGCCTGCCAGCGCAGGATAGCGCCATAGACGTCGCGGTTGACGTGGTTGTACGACAGGTATCCGTCGCGGTCCTCGTGCGCATAGATCGCGCGAACGGCCAGGGTGTCGGTGAGGGGGATGTTGGCGTCGCCCTCGACGCGCCAGTAATCGCGGGTTCCGACTTGCGCGGAGCCGGTGATCTTCAGCTCGTCGGTCGGGCGTTTGCGCACGTAATTGACGGTCGCCGAGGGATTGCCGATCCCTGTCATGATTGCGTTGGCGCCGCGCACGATTTCGACGTTCTGGAACAGCGCGGTATCGAGATCGCCGAACTGGATGCCCCAGGCCAGCGGCAGGCCGATGCCGTCGACCTGGAAGTTCGACACGTCGAACCCGCGGGAGGAGAAATAGGTGCGGTCCGTCTCGACCCGCTCGACATTCACGCCCACGGCCTGCTCCAGCAGGTCGTTGACGTTGGTGATCGCGAAGTCCTCGATGCGCTTGCGATCGATGATCGTCACCGACTGCGGCGTGTCCTTCACCGGCAGTGCCAGCGCGGTGGCCGAGCTGGACTGCTCGAGGCCGGCGGTGACGACGATGGTGTCGGCATTGGCCGCGGTTTCGGCGTCTTCTGCATGAGCCGTGCCGCAAAGGGCGGGCGCGAAGAGAAGCGTGCTGGCGAGCAGGGAGTGTCGGACGGGCGAGCGCATTGGGACCCTCATGATTGTTGCTGGACTTTTGCGCGGCCTAAGGTTCTCGTAAATGCGAGTCAATCGCAATAATGTAGCATCTATGTGTCGGAGGGTTGCAGCGGCAGATGCGAAAAGGACGACCGGATCGCACCGGTCGTCCTGTCGTGTCCGAAACCAGGCCGTTTCCGGTAGCTTAGAGTGCCTGTTCCTCGGCATTGAGGTTGCGCCCGGGCTTGGTCTTCGGCGCCGGGGCGATGGGCGTCTTTACGGCGGCGAGGTCCTCGGGCACTTGCAGATAGGGCAGATGCAGGGCCTGGCTGGTCATGCGGCGGATCTCGTTGGTCAGCTTCGGGCTATCGTTGATCTTCCTCCCGACCGAGGGAACCATGGCGCGAATCCTGTCGGCCCAGATGCCCCTGGTTTGCTGCGGGAAAGCCTTGTCCAGCACCTTGAGCATGATGCCCGGCGAAGTCGAGGCGCCCGGCGATGCGCCGAGCAGGGCCGCGATGGTGCCGTCCTTGTCGGCCACGATCTCTGTCCCGAACTGCAGGACGGCGCCCTTCTTCGGGTCACGCTTGATGATCTGGACGCGCTGACCGGCCGTGATCAGTTTCCAGTCGCTGCGCTTGGCCTGCGGGAAATACTTCACCAGCTGCGCCTGACGGTCCGCGTCGGTCAGCGAGGCCTGCTGCGCGAGGTACTTGACGAGGTCGAGGTTCTCGATGCCCACCTTGGTCATCGGCACGACGTTGGTGTCGTAGACCGAGTTGAACAGGTCGGTCCACGAACCGTTCTTGAGGAACCTGGTGCTCTGCAGCGCGAAGGGGCCGAACAGGGTCACCGCCTTGCCGTCGAGCTTGCGCGCGTCGAGGTGGGGCACCGACATCGGCGGGGCGCCGGTCTCGGCAAGACCGTAGACCTTCACGTGGTGCTTGTCGGCGACGGCCGGGGTCTCGAACGCCAGGAACTGGCCGCCGACCGGGAAGCCGGCGTAATCCTGCGCCTCGGGAATACCTGAAAGCTGCAGCAGCTTGAGTGAGGCACCGCCCGCACCGATGAAGACGAAGCGTGTCTTGATCGTGCGATCCGTGTTGCCCTTAAGATCGTGAACGGTGACGTTCCAGGTCTTGTCGCCGTTCTGGTGCAGGCCGCGGACCTCGGTGGAAAGCGAGAGGTGGAAGTTGGGGTTGCGCTGCAACGACGTGGTGAGGCTGCGGGTGATCACGCCGAAGTTCACGTCGGTTCCCAGCGGCATGTAGGTCGCGGCGACCTTCTGCGCCGGATCGCGGCCCTGCATGACCAGCGGTGCCCACTTGGCGATCTGCGCGTGATCGGTGCTGTACTGCATCCCGTAGAACATCGGGTTCCTGACGAGCGCGTCGCGACGCTTCTTCAGATAGGCGATGTTGTCGTCACCCCACACGAAGCTCATGTGCGGCGTCGGGTTGATGAATTCGGAAGGCGCGGGCAGGCGGCCCTGCGCCACTTCATGCGCCCAGAACTGGCGCGAAATCTCGAAGCTCTCGACGATGTCGACGGCTTTTTCGGTCTCGATCTTCCCGTTCTTTTCCGGCGTGTAGTTCATCTCGGCATAGCCCGAGTGGCCGGTGCCCGCATTGTTCCAGCCGTTCGAGCTTTCCTCTGCCACGTTGTCCATGCGCTCGTACAGGTGGATGTTCCAGGTCGGCTCCAGCTCCTGCAGGTAGGTGGCGAGCGTCACGCTCATGATGCCGCCGCCGATGAGGACGACGTCTACCGGCTTGTCGTTCTCGGCTTCGGGCGAGCCGGCCCAGCTGACCGGGCGAAACAGGAAGGCAAGGCCGGCGACGGCCAGTACCAGCACCGCGATGCCGATGATCTTGAGCGTCTTCTTCATGACGACGCCTCGGAGGAGACATCGAAGGGGAGGCAGGGATGCATGGATGTTTCCGCTTCTCGTATTCATGGATTGGTTCCGGAAGAAACCGGCTGGTCGCCGGCCCCGCGCGGCCGGGACTATCTTGCCGTGTGCACGGCGGGTCAAATTGTCGGATCGCGAATATTTATCTATATAAAGCAGTATGTTAATTGGTGCGTCCGAGGGCAATTGTGCCATTTCAAGCACATCGTGCAAAAGCGGTGTGCCGAAAATTGCACATCGTGTTCACCCGATAAGCGGTCGCGGCACCGGATGGTCCGCCGGTGGCTTTTCTCACGAGTGAAACCTGTCATAGGGCACTGATGTCTCTGCCCACCTCGACCTTCCGTCTTGTGCCGCTTTCCGCCTGGACTTCCGCCTTCATCGCCGCGCTCGTCGGTTTCGGGGGCACGGTCCCGCTGATTGTGCAGGCCATGCGCGGACTGGGCGCGGACCCGGAGCAGGTGGGCTCGGCCGTGACGGCCTTGTGCCTGGGCATCGCGGTGTGCGGGGCGCTGTTGTCGCTGCGGCTGCGCATTCCGGTGGTGTTGGCCTGGTCGACACCCGGGGCGGCGCTGCTCGTGGCCAGCGCCGGTGCGGTCAGCTGGCCGGTCGCGATCGGCGCGTTCGTCGCGGCCGCAGCCATGATGTGCGTGCTGGCTGTGGTGCCGGTACTCGAGCGGGCGGCGCGGCGTATCCCGGCATCGGTCGCCTCGGCCATGCTGGCGGGGGTGTTGCTGCCGTTCTGCCTGCAGCTTTTCCGCACGCTGGAAAGCGATGTCCTGCTGGTCTGCGTGCTGCTGGCGGTCTTCGTCATCGCTCGCCAGCGGCTGCCGCTTTATGCGCTGCTGCTGGTGCTCGGCGCAGGGATTGCGGTGCTGCTGCTGCGCGGAGACCTGTCCGGTCACCACGGCGGCGCTCTGCTGGGCAGTCTGCAGCCCGTAGCGCCGCAATTCGACTGGCGCGCGGTGACTTCCATCGGCGTGCCGCTGTTCCTGGTGACGCTGGTGTCCCAGAACCTGCCCGGCCTCGTCGTGCTGCGATCCGCCGGTTATGCGCCCACGCCGCGCCCTTTGTTGCTCGGAACGGGACTCGCGACGCTGGTGCTGGCGCCTTTCGGCGCGCACGGGGTGAACCTGGCGGCGATCACCGCAGCGATCTGCACCGGCTCGGATGCGCACCCCGATGCCGCAGGACGCTGGGTCGTGGGGGTGATCTACGCCGGTTTCTACCTGCTGCTGGCGTTGTTCTCGACGCCGCTGGTGCTGTTCTTCCTGGCGATGCCGGCCTCAGCCATCGCCGCGCTGACCGGCATCGCGCTGATCGCCCCGCTGTCAGGCGCGGTCGAGCAGATGCTGGCCGAGAAGAGCGAGCGTGACGCCGCGATCCTGACGTTCGCTGCGACCGCCTCGGGCGTGTCGCTCATGGGCGTGGGATCGGCGTTCTGGGGACTGCTGGCGGGCTTTGCGGCGCTGGCGGCGAAGTGGACCTTTGCGCGCCGGAAATGACGGCCGAAATTGACCTGCACCGCGCGGCCCCGTAATCGCGCCGGTATGACCGTCACGCGCTTTGCTCCCTCGCCCACCGGGCACCTCCACGTCGGCAACATCCGCACGGCGCTGCACAACTTCCTGCTGGCCCAAAAAAGTAAACAGGGGCAAGGCAGCGGCAAGTTCCTGCTGCGTATCGACGATACCGACCCGGCGCGCTCGAAGGAGGAGTATGTCGAGGCGATCCGCGCCGATCTCGCCTGGCTGGGCATTCATCCCGAGGGCGAGGAGCGCCAGTCCGCACGCTTCGCGATCTACGAGGAGGCGTTCGCGAAGCTGGAAGCGGCGGGCCGCGTCTACCCGTGCTGGGAGACGCCGCAGGAACTGGACTTGCGTCGCAAGGTCCTGCTCGGACGCGGACTTCCGCCAATCTACGACCGCGCCGCGCTGAAACTGACGGCTGAGGAAAAGGCCGCGAAGATCGCGGGCGGCGACCTGCCGCACTGGCGCTTCCTGCTCGACCATGACGAGCCGATCGCCTGGGATGACGGTGTGCGCGGACCCCAGAAATTCGACGCCGCGCAGATGAGCGATCCGGTGGTGCGCCGCGCCGACGGTTCCTGGCTCTACATGCTGCCCTCGGTGATCGACGATATCGCCATGGGCGTGACCGGCATCCTGCGCGGCGAGGACCATGTTTCCAACACGGCGGCGCAGGTCCAGATGTTCACCGCGCTCGGCGCACCGGTGCCTGCCTTCGCGCACGAGGCGCTGCTGGTCGGAACCGAGGGCAAGCTGTCCAAGCGCCTCGGCTCGCTGGGCGCCGCGCATTTCCGTGAGGCGGGAATTGAGCCGCAGGCGCTGGTGGCGCTGCTCGGGCGGCTGGGGACGAGCGACCCGGTCGATCCCGCGCTGGGGCTGGAGGAACTGGCGCAAGTCTTTGATCTTTCGCGCTTCGGCCGCGCTCCTGCGCGCTTCGACGAGGTCGAACTGGAGCGTGTCAACGCCGCGGTAGTGCATGCGCTCGGCTTCGATGCCGTGGCGGCGCGACTCCCCGAGGGCATGGACTCGGCGGCGTGGGAGGCGATTCGCCCGAACCTTGCGAAAGTGGCCGAGGCGGCGGACTGGTGGGCTGTCGTGACCGGGCCGGTGGCGGCGGTGGACTTGTCCGCAGAGGACCGGGCCTACTGCGGGCAGGCTGCTGGAGTGCTGGCCGGGCTGGAGTGGGACGCAGAGATCTGGAAGACACTGACGGGGGCGCTCAAGGAGGTCGGCGGGCGCAAAGGGAAAGCGCTTTTTCTGCCTTTGCGTCAGGCGCTTACGGGGATGGAGCATGGGCCGGACATGGGCGCTCTGCTGCCGCTGATCGGGCGCGATGCGGCTTTGGAGCGGCTGTGGGCGGCGGTGTAGTACGACGGGGCTTCGACAAGCTCAGGGTCAGACACAGCCAGTCGAAGCCCCGGCCGCACACGCAACATAAATTCCATTTACACCGCCTGCGCTTGCCGCTAGTGGCGCCGACATGTTCGTGAAGCCGATCATTATTATCACCCCGAAACCGACCGCGTCCGCGCGGTGGGCGTCGGCGTGCTGGTACTGAACGGCACTCAACGGCACCCACCCCGCACTTAACGGCACGCGGGGCTCTCCAAACGAAGACACAAGACCCTCGCGCTGCTCCACTACCAAGTAGGAGACGCATAGGTCATGGCAGCCAAGTTTACCCCCGGTCAGAAGCTCAACGTCGGAGTCGTCGGCGCGACCGGGCTCGTCGGTTCGATGATCCGCGAGATCCTCGCCGAGCGCAATTTCCCCGTCGCCCAGCTTCGCCTGTTCGCCTCGGCCCGTTCGGCGGGCAAGGAGATCGACGGCGTGGTCGTCGAGGATGCGGCGACCGCCGATTTCGCAGGGCTCGACGTCGTGCTGTTCTCGGCCGGTGGTTCGACCGCCAAGGAACTCGCGCCCAAGGCGGCTGCGGCGGGGGCGATCGTGATCGACAATTCCTCGGCCTTCCGTTCGGACCCGGAGGTGCCGCTGGTCGTCGCCGAAGTGAACGCGCATGCGCTGGCGAACCTGCCCAAGGGCATCGTTGCGAACCCCAACTGCACCACCATGGCGGCGATGCCGGTGCTGCGTCCGCTGCATGACGAGGCGGGCCTGAAGCGCCTTATCGTCTCGACCTATCAGGCGGTGTCGGGCGGCGGCCTTGAGGGCATCGAGGTTCTCGCCAGCCAGATCGAGCACGTCGGCGACCGTACCCGCGAACTCGCCGCCGGTGATACCGCGCCGCTGCTGCCCGAGGCGAAGAAGTGGGCGGTGCCGATGGCGCACAACGTCGTCCCGCTGAACTACGTCTATGCCGAGGACGGCTACACCGAGGAAGAGATCAAGCTGCGTGACGAGAGCCGCAAGATCCTCGAAATCCCGGGGCTGCCGGTTTCGGGTACGTGCGTGCGCGTGCCGGTGTTCACCGGCCACTCGCTGTCGATCAATGCCGAGTTCGAGCGTCCCGTCAGCGTCGAGCGCGCGCTTGAACTGCTGGGCAGCGCGCCGGGCGTGGTGGTGACCGAAGTGCCCAACCCGCTGGAGGCCACCGGCAAGGACCCGGTCTTCGTCGGCCGCGTGCGCAAGGACCCGGGCGTCGAGAACGGCCTCGCGCTGTTCCTGTCGAACGACAACCTGCGCAAGGGCGCGGCGCTCAATGCGGTGCAGATCGCGGAAGCGCTGATCGGCTAAGTTGAAATCCTCCCCGTCCCGCAGGGATGGGGAGGACCCTTGGAACTAGCCCAACGGAAGTTCCAGCGTAACCGTCAGGCCCTCGACGTCGCCGGTGGGAGACAGCCGGTTCGCCAGCACCAGCGCACCGCCGTGCTGGTCGGCAATGGCGCGCGCCAGCGCCAGGCCGAGACCCGCGCCGCCGGTCGCCTTGTTGCGCGACGGGTCGCCGCGCACGAAGGGATTGGTCATGGCCTCGATCTCGTCATCGGGGATGCCGGGGCCGTCGTCCTCGATACGGATCACCGCGCGCTCGCCATCGCGATCGAGACTTACCCGTGCCCCGCCGCCGTAGCGCAGGGCGTTGTCGATGAGGTTGCGCAGGGCGCGCCGCAGCCAGGTCGGCCGCAGTTCCAGCACGGTGCGCTGGGTGTCGCCGAGGTCCACCGGTTCGCCCATGTCCTCGTATTCCTCGACCACCGAGGCGACGAGGGCGGACAGTTCGGTGCGTTCGCGCGGGTCGCTCGGGCGGCCGACGCGGGCGAGGGAGAGGATGTCGTCGAGGGTGCGCACGATGTCCTCGATCGTCGCGGCCATGCGGGCGCGCTCGGTATCGTCCTCGACCGATTCGATGCGCACGCGCAGCGCCGCGAGCGGGGTCTTGAGGTCGTGGCCGATGGCGCCGAGCATGACGTCCTTCTCGTCCAGCATGGCGACGATCCGCGCTTCCATCGCGTTGTGGGCGACGATCAGGCGCTGCATGTCGTCCGGGCCGCTGGGTTCAAGCTGGCCCGCCGAACCGGGGGCGATCGCAAACTGCTCGACACGGCGGGTGAGCGCGGCCAGCGGGCGGGTGATCCGGCGCAGGATCAGCGCGACCGCGCCGACGAGCACGATGTAGATGATGACCGTCTGCACGATCAGCGGGCGGATCATGACGTTGAAGGCACGCGGGCTGCGCACGCGGGCGACCATCCAGTTGGCGCGGCCCGGCTGCTTGACGCCGACCACCAGCAGGTGATCGTCCATCATCTCGTTGACTTCCGGGCCTTCGAGCCGGCCATGGGCGGCGCGCTTGAAGGTATGGGCGCGGGCGAAGGCGTCGCGGCCGACGGTGCGGTGGACGACGACGATCTGCGAGGCGGGGAAGTCCTGTTCGGCCAGCGTGTGCTGGAGGCGGGCTTCCATGTCGTCGTCGCGCTTCTCGCCGGTGCGCAGGGGGGAGCCTTCGCTGAATTCCAGCGGGAAGCCGCGCAGGGGCGGCCCACCGAAGGGCGTGCGGTCGCGATCCCGGTCATTGCCGCGCAGCATCCGGCCCAGCGCCCCGCGTCCGCGCGTCTCGGCGATGAGCTTGAAGGCGACGGCATTGCTCATGCCCGCCTCGTAACCCTCCAACTGGGCGCGGTAGACGAGCAGGGCGCCGATACCCTGTACCAGCAGCAGCGCTGCCGCGACTGCGAGCAGCATCTGGCCCATCAGGCTGCGGGGCCTGAATGCGGAAGCGATCGGCACGGAAGGGATGGGCAGGCGCATCAGTCCTCGATCGGAACGCGGCGCACGTCGGCCGCAAGCATGTAGCCGCCACCCCAGACGGTCTGGATGAGCTGGGCGTTGCGGCTGTCCTGCTCGATCTTGCGGCGCAGGCGGCTGACCTGGTTGTCCACCGCGCGGTCGAACAGGTGCGCCTCGCGGCCCTGCACCATGTCGAGCAGGCGGTCGCGGTTGAGCACCTGCCGGGGATGTTCGAGGAAGGCCATGAGCAGGCGGAACTCGACGGAAGAGATCGCCACCACGGCGCCCTCGGAATCGATCAGGCGGCGCTTGAGGGGATCGAGCCGCCAGCCCTCGAATTCGAACGCCTCGTTCTCTACCGCGGCGGGCGCGGCGCGCGAGGCGCGGCGCAGCACGCTGCGCACGCGGGCGACCAGTTCGCGCGGCTCGAAGGGCTTCACGACATAGTCGTCGGCGCCGATCTCCAGCCCGACGATGCGGTCGGTCGCCTCGCCGCGCGCGGTGAGGAAGATCACCGGCACGTCCTGCGCCTCGACCAGATGGCGGCAGAGCGACAGGCCATCCTCGCCGGGCATCATGATGTCCAGCAGGACGAGGTCGAACTTGGCGTCCCGCAGGCGCGAGCGGGCCTCGGCCGCGCTCGATGCCTGGACGACGGCGAACCCCTGCCGCGACAGGTAGTCGCCCAGGGGTTCGCGAAGGGAAGCCTCGTCGTCGACGAGCAGCAGCTTTGGAGGCGCGGTATCGTTCATCTCTAAATCCATGGCGTTACCGCGCCTTCCTGTCAGTTCGCAGCTTACTTGTCAGCCTTGGTCTGCGTCTTTCGGGCTTCCCAGCGGGCCTTGCGCTCGTCCATGTGGGCCTTGCGGGCGGCTGCGCGCTCTTCCGTGGTCACCTTGCCGTCGTGGTTGGTGTCCTGCGCATCGAAGCGCTTGAGGGCAGCAGCAACGAACTCGGCCTGGGTGACGGCGCCGTCGTTGTTGGTGTCGGCCTGCTTCTCCATCATCATGCCGCCGCGCGGACCGCCGAAGCGACCGGGGCCGCCGTGATGGCCGCCGCGACCCATCTTGCCGCCATGCATACCGGGGCGCATGCCGTCGTGCTCACCGCCGGGAGGCGGGGGCGGCGGGCCATCCATGCCGTCCGGGCCGGGACCACCGGGGCCGCGTCCTTCGGGACCGCGATCGGACATGAACTCGGCCTTGGAGATTGAGCCGTCGCCGTTGGTGTCCAGCTTCGCGAACATCTTCTCGCGCCTCTGCTGGTGCATCAGTTCGCGGTCGGCCTTGTCGAGCTTGCCGTCCTTGTTGACGTCGAGCTTCGCGAACAGTTCGGTGGCGCGGGCCTGCGCCTCGGCGCGGGTGATCACGCCGTCGCCGTCGGCGTCCATCTTCGGACGCTCCATGCGCGGCTTCTGGTTCGCAGGGGCGTTGTTCGCAGGGGCCTGGGCGCAGGCCACGCCGCCGATCGTCAGTGCAGCGGCCGAAAGGCCGAGCAGCAGGGTCTTCATCGAGGTCATGTGTCTTGTCCCGTAACAATTGGATGAGAGCCACAGGACAGCAAGGGAAGGGAGGGGGAAGAACTGTCCTGCGGCTCTCTGTGATCCTGTCTAAACGCGGGTTGTCGCGCAGTTGTGCCGGGAGGAGCGTTTATTGTCGTGAATTGTCACAAGTGGGGCGGGGTGTTCATCCGATTGCAAACCGGCAGGCTCCGGGACTTGAGGCCGCGCCACGCCGAGGGCAAAAGCCTCGATCAGCGCGGGCGGCCTTCGGTGCCCATTCCCGCCGTCACGAACAGCGCGCTCGAAGGCTGCGAGACGTCGGCGGTGTGCCACACGCCCGCCGGGTTCACGATGTATTGCCCCGGCTGCAGCGTCTCGGAGTGAAGCCGTCCATCGGGATATTCCTGGATCAGCGTGATCTCGCCGGAGAGGCACACGACCAGTTCGTCGCCCTCCGGATGCATCTCCCACGAATCCCAGCTCGACGCGAAGTCGAACATGCTGACGAGCCGACCTTCCTTCCCGTCGGCTGCGGTGCGCTCCCCATAGGCCGCGTACCAGTCCATGCCGGTAAAGGCGGGCTGGTCCGCGACCTTTGCACCGAGGCCGAGGTGGACCGGATAAGTGCGAAGGTCGCGCGCCGTCATGTCAGAGCGGCTCGCACTGGGCGCGCAGCCATGCCAGCGCGTCACCTTCAAGCTGCGGCGCGACGATCTCCAGCACCCGTGCGTGGTAGTCGTTCCACCACGCGATCTCGGCCGGAGAGAGCAGCGATGTGTCCACCAGCTGCCGCTCGATCGGCACATGGGTCAGCGTCTCGAAGCCGCAGTATTCGCCGTCCGAGCCCGCGATCTCCCGGCTTTCGACGAGGATCAGGTTCTCGATGCGGATGCCGTATTCGCCCGTCTTGTAATAGCCCGGCTCGTTGGAGAGGAACATGCCCGGCAGCAGCGGCTGGTCGGTGCCCGCCTGCCCGCCCGAGGACTTGGCGATGCGCTGCGGCCCTTCGTGGACCGCAAGGAAGCTGCCGACGCCGTGGCCGGTGCCATGGGCATAGTCGAGCCCGGCCTGCCACAGCGCATGGCGCGCCAGCACGTCGAGCTGGCTGCCTGCCGTACCCTTGGGGAACACCGCGAGGGCGAGCGCGATGTGGCCCTTGAGCACGCGGGTGAAGCGGTCCTTCACTTCGGCGAAGGGCGCATCAGGCCCGACCCAGACGGTGCGGGTGATGTCGGTGGTGCCGTCCGGATACTGCCCGCCCGAGTCGACGAGATAGACCGAGTTCGGCTCCAGCGTGAGGCTGGTTTCCTCCGACACGCGGTAGTGCGGGCTCGCGCCATTCGGCCCGGCGCCGGAGATCGTGTCGAACGACAGGTCGCGCAAGGTCGGATCGAGCGCGCGGAAGTCCTGCAACTTCGCGGCGGCCGACAGTTCGGTGACTTCGCCCTTGGGCGCCTCGACCGCGAGCCAGTGGAGGAAGCGCGTCACGGCGGCGGCATCGCGGCCTTGAGCGGCGCGGTGACCGGCCTGCTCGACCGGGTTCTTGATCGCCTTGGGCAGCACCGTGGGGTCGCGCTCCTCGACCAGAGTGGCGCCGACGCCGCGAAGCTCCTCGAAGATGGCGCTGACGGCGCGTTCGGGATCGACGGCAACGCGCTTGCCCGCCAGTTCGCGCAGGCCCTGAGTGAAGGCGGCGCGTTCGCGGATGGTGACCGCGTTGCCGAGGTGGCGGCGGACCTCGTCGGTCACTTTCTCCCCGGCGATGAACAGGTCGGCGGTGCCGTCCTTTCGCGCGATCACGTAGGACAGCGCGACGGGGGTACGGTCCACGTCGGCGCCGCGGATGTTGAGCAGCCAGGCGATCGAATCGAGCGCGGTGATCACCGTCGCGTCGAGCCCCTTGGCGGAGAGCCATTCGGAAACGGCGGCGCGCTTGGCCTCGCTGGCCTCGCCGGTGAACTGGTCGGGATGGACGATCGCGGGGGCAGCGGAAGGCAGCGGCTGGTCTTCCCACACAGCGTCGATCGGATTGCCCTCGACCGCGATGAGGGCGCCGCCCTTTGCCGCCAGGGTGGCTTCCACGGCCTGCGCCCACTTCGATCCGTGGAGCCATGCGTCGTATCCGATCCTGGCGCCTTCGGGGGCGTTGGCGGCCAGCCATGCCGGAACGCTGGTCGCGGGCACGCTTTCGTAGGCATAGATGCGCCCGTCCACCTGATCGCGCACCTGCAGCGTATAGCGCCCGTCCACGAACATCGCGGCGGCGGGCGAGCGACCAGCATCGGTCAGCACCACGGCGGTCCCGGCCGAGCCGCCGAAGCCGGTCAGCCATTCGAGCCGCTGGGCATAGGCGCCGACGTACTCGCTCATGTGCTCGTCGGAAATCGGGATCACGAAGCCGTCGAGGCCGCGCGCCTTCAGTTCCTTGCGGAGCGCATCGAGGCGGGCTTCATGGGTATTCATCAGCATGTCATGGGCTTTCGCACTTCGGGGGGGTGTTGCGGCGAACATAGGCTTTGCGCGGCGGGAGGGGAAGGGAGGCCGGCATTGGGTTAACCTTCCGCAAGGTCGTCATGCTGAACTTGTTTCAGCATCCATCGTGCCGCAAACCCGGAGCCATGCGGCAGGAACGCCAGCCTTGCGTCTACACCCTCGCGAGCGGGCGCTACGGCACGCTTTACATCGGCGTCACGTCCAACCTGATCGGTCGGCTATGGCAGCACCGGAATGATGTATTGCCCGGTTTCACATCACGTTACGATGTTCACCGCCTCGTTCATTTCGAGATGTTCGGTGACATGCTTCGCGCCATCGCTCGAGAGAAGCAACTGAAACGCTGGCATCGCGACTGGAAGATCAACCTCATCAATGCCGAGAACCCGGAGTGGAGGGATTTGGCGGTGGGGTTGGGCTTCCCGCCGATGGGGCAGAATTAACCGATGGATGGACCCTGAAACAAGTTCAGGGTGACGAAAGTAGGAAGGTGAGGGGGAGGGATTGATCGCTCCCAACCCCCGTCATGCTGAACTCGTTTCAGCATCCATCGTGCCGCACACCCGGAGCCATGCGGCAGGAATGCGAACCCGGCGCTCACCTGCGAATTTTTCGCAAGGCGCTTCAACTCCACCCGCGCAGACTCTAGATGAGTGCCCATGGCAGATTCCACCCAGACCCTCATCGGTCCCCCGCAGGCGGCGAAGAAGCCGCATTCCTTCACCCATCACGGCGTCACCGTCAGCGACGACTACGCCTGGCTGCGCGATCCCGGCTATCCCGAGGTGAAGGACAAGGAGGTCCTCGACCATCTCGAGGCGGAGAACCGCTGGTTCGAATCGAAGATGGACCAGCACAAGGGCCGCATCGACGCGCTGTTCAAGGAAATGCGCGGCCGCATCAAGGAAGCCGACTCGTCGGTGCCGCAGAAGGACGGCGACTGGCTCTACTGGATCGAGTTCGAGGAAGGCGCCGAATACAAGAAGTGGTGGCGCAAACCCGTCGCGGGCGGCGAGCCCGAACTGATGCTCGACGAAGTGGCGCTGGCAGAGGGCAAGGACTACTTCCGCCTCGGCGCGATCTCGACGACGACGGACGGCAGGCTGCTCGCTTACGCCTATGACGACAACGGTTCGGAACGCTTCACCGCGCGGATCAAGGACCTGACCACCGGGCAGCTGCTGCCTGACGAAATCCCCGGCACGCTGTCCTCGCTGGTCTGGGTGGCGCAGGACAAGGGCCTCGTCTACTCGCTCGCGAACGAGCAGTGGCGCACCGACAATGCCCGCCTGCACTGGCTGGGTCAGCCGGTGGAAGACGACGTCGAGCTGTTCCACGAGGACGATGAGGGTTTCCGCGTCGGCTCCTCGCTCTCGTCGAACGAGAAGTGGCTGCTGATCGGGACCAGCGATCATGAGACCAGCGAATGCCGCATGGTCCTCGCCGACGATCCGCTCGGCGAGCAGATTCTGGTGAAGCCGCGCGTCAAGGGCGTGGAGTACGACGTCGATGAGCGCGAGGACGTGCTCTACATCCACACCAACGACACGCACGAGAACTTCCGCCTCGCCACCGCGCCGCTGGCGAACCCCGGCGAGTGGACGACGCTGATCGAGGGCACGGACGAATTCTATCTCACCGGCATGGACCTGTTCCGCGACTTCTACGTGATCGAGGGGCGCAAGTCGGCAGGGGCAGGCGCCGGTCTCGACCAGATCGAGCTGCGCTATTACGACGATCCGACCCGGATCGAGCCGATCGCCTTCCCGGAGGCCAGCTATTCGGCAGGCATGTCCAACAATCCCGAATGGCACATGGAGAAGCTGCGGCTGACCTATGAGTCGATGGTCGCTCCGTCCTCGGTAATGGACTACGATGTCGCCGCGCGCACGCTGGAGACGCTCAAGGTCCAGGAAATCCCCTCGGGCTACGACGCCTCGCTCTACGCCACCGAGCGGCTTGAGATCACCGCGCGTGACGGCACCGCGATCCCCGTCTCGATCGTCTACCGCAAGGACCGGACCGGAGCCGGGCCGCTGCATCTCTATGGCTACGGCGCTTACGGCATCGCCATCGATCCGGGCTTCTCGACCTCGCGCCTCAGCCTCGTCGATCGCGGCTTCGCTTATGCCATCGCGCATATCCGGGGCGGCGACGATCTTGGCCGCGCATGGTACAAGGCGGGCAAGCTGGAACGGCGCGAGAATACCTTCAACGACTTCGTCGATGTCGCCAAGGGCCTGATCGAGCGCGGCTTCACCGAGGCGGGCAGGATCAGCATCTCGGGCGGCTCGGCGGGCGGCGAGCTGATGGGTGCGGTTATCAATTCCGATCCCGAACTGTTCGGTGCGGTGGTCGCGCATGTGCCCTTCGTCGATGTGCTGAGCACCATGCTCGACGACACCCTGCCGCTGACCCCGGGCGAATGGCCCGAATGGGGCAACCCTATCGAGGACAAGGCCGCCTTCGACCTGATCCTGAGCTACAGCCCCTACGATCAGGTCAAGGCGCAGGCCTATCCGCCGTTGATGGTGACGGCGGGCCTCAATGACCCGCGCGTGACCTACTGGGAGCCCGCGAAGTGGGTGGCGAAGCTGCGGGAGGTGAAGACCGACGGCAACGAGCTGATCCTCAAGACCAACATGGGCGCAGGCCACGGCGGCAAGTCGGGACGGTTCGAGAGCCTGAAGGAAACCGCGGAGGAGTTCGCCTTCATCCTGTGGCAGCTGGGAATCGAGGGCTGATGTTCACCCTCACCTTCACCGCGTTGCCTGAGCACATCGATGTGATGGGCCACGTCAACAACGCGGTGTGGGTGCAGTGGATGGAGGCGATGGCGGGCGCGCACTGGGCCGCCGTCGCCCCGGCCGAACATCAGGAAAAGTACGCCTGGCTCGTTACCCGTCACGAGATCGACTATCGCGGCAACATCCGCGAGGGGGAGAGCGTGACGGGAGAGACCTTCATTCCCGAAGGGCCGAGCGGCGCGCGCTTCGACCGGCGGGTGGATTTCCGGAACGCGGCGGGCAAGGTGATCGTCTCGGCCCGCACTACATGGGCGATGATCGACATCGCCTCCGGTCGGCTGATGCGCGTGCCGCCGGAAGTGGCGGCGCCGTTCGTGGGTTGACCACCTCTCGCAATGACGACGGAGGTTTACCGCCGGTCCCTCGGTCGCTGGGTGATGATGTGTTCCCTTGCCGCGCGCAGGTCGCCGCTTTCGTACTGCAGCGTCAGGCGCTCCTTGTCGCTCTTGCGATAGGCCTGTTCCGCCCGGTCGATGTCGGCCAGCGCCACGTCCAGTCCCTTGAGCGCCTTGCGCGCCAGCACCACCGCCGATTCCATCACTTCACGCGCCATCGAGGTGACGGGCGAATCCTTCAGGCGCAGCAGTGCGCGGCGGTCGAATACACGGGCGTGGATCTGCGCGTTCGGGAATGCCTGATGCACCGCCTGGAGGAACGGTTCGGTCAGCTGGTCGCCGTCGATGCAGAAGACGATCAGCTCGGCATCGGCGGCGCCCGCCTGACGCAGGAGATCGATGCGGGTGCCGTCTCCGAACCAGACCTGCGCGCCGAAGCCCTTGGCGATGTCGATCATCTCGATGTCGGTGTCGATCATCGTCACTTCGATGTCGGCGGAGATGAGCATCTGCGCCACCGTCTGCCCGAAGCGGCCATAGCCCACGACGATCGCGTTGGCGCCGTCCTCGTGCGGGCCTTCGCGTTCTTCCTTCTTGCCTTCGGGGCGCTCGCGGATGCCGCGCGTCGCCATCATCAGGAACGGCGTGGTGACCATCGAGAGCGTGACGATGGCGCTGAACAGACTGGTCGCCTCCGGCCCCACCAGCATCGCGTTGCTGGCCTGTGCAAACAGCACGAAGGCGAACTCGCCGCCCTGGCTCAGCAGCAGGCCTAGCGCCAGCGCGCTGCGCCACTCCATGCGGAAGGCGAGGCCGAGCAGGAAGATGATGCCGCCCTTCACCGCGATCAGCGCGAGCGCCATGGCAATAACGAACAGCGGCCGTTCGGCGATGGCGGACAAGTCCAGCAACATGCCGACTGACATGAAGAACAGGCCGAGCAGGATCGCGCGGAACGGTTCGACGTCGGCTTCCAACTCGTGCCGGTAAGGGGAATCCGCCAGCATGACGCCCGCGATGAAGGCGCCCAGCGCGGTCGACAGACCCAGCATCTGCATCAGCGCGCCCGAGGCCATGACCGTGAACAGGGCGGCGAAGACGAACATCTCGCGCTCGCCGAGGTTGCCTATGAGGCGAAACAGCGGCCGGATCACGAAGCGCCCGGCCAGGACCAGCCCGACGATGGCGGCGACCGTCTCCAGGCCCAGCACCCATCCCGGCGGCCCGGAAGGCAGTGCCGGATTGCGGTTCATCGCGGCGATGATCGTGATAAGCGGTATGATCGACAGGTCCTGAAACAACAGGATCGCGAATGACCGCTCACCGAACGGGGTGTGCAGGCGGCCGGCGCTCTGCAGCATCGGCAGCACCTGCGCGGTCGAGGACAGACCCAGCGGCAACCCCAGCGCGAGCGAGGCTTCCAGGCTGAAGCCGGTGAAGAGGTAGATCACCCCCGATACCGCCAGCCCGCACAGCACTACCTGCAAGAGCCCGAGGCCGAAGATCTCGTGCCGCATCTTCCACAGGCGCGCGGGGGCGAGTTCGAGGCCGACGATGAACAGCAGCAGGGTGATGCCCAGTTCTGCGATCCCCATCTTGCTTTCGGGATCGCCGACGAGGTCCAGCACATAAGGGCCGAGCACCGCGCCGGTGGTCAGAAAGCCCAGCGTCGCGCCGATGCCCAGCCGCCGGAACAGCAGGACGAAGCCGAGCGCGGTCCCCAGCAGCAGGAAACCGTCGCGCAGCAGGAATGCCTGGGCATGTTCTTCCATCGGGGCCTTTCGGGAGTGTCGCGTGGGGGAGGCGCGACTGTCTTAGCGGCGGGGTGCGCCGGGGCCAACCATACAATAGTGGGGATGTTGTCGCTTCCGGCAGGTGTCGTCGATGGGGGCACTCGGCGGGGGCTTCGACAGGCTCAGCCTGAGCGGGATTTAACAGGCTGCGGAAAAAGGCTTGGCAGAGCCCGCCATTGGCCCCGGTTTCGCCGTTT
>NZ_JBMDIO010000032.1:0-55192 GCF_057808725.1 Novosphingobium sp. FG90 | reverse complement strand
CCCGCGACCTCCGGCGTGACAGGCCGGCACTCTAACCAACTGAGCTACACCCGCGTTCTTGCGGTTGCGTCCGCTTGGGAGCGCCGCCACTAGGCCAGCCTCGCAGGGCTGTCAACGGCTTTGCGGAAGGCTTTTTCATTTTTTCGGCGACGGTGGAAATTAACCTTATTTTCGCGAGTGGCGACGCAGTCTTGCCTCGGGGTCGCACCGGGCGGCCGGGGGAGAATTACCCGTGGTTACAACCAAGCGCATCCTCTGCACGCTAGCCCTGACAGCGGCCGCCTGCACCGGCAGCGCCCTGTCCGCCGAGGCCCGCTGTAACAGCGCAATCGCGACCGCCAGCGCCGTCTTCGTCGAACGGGTCGATGCGCTTAATGGGCGCAGGCTGGAGCCTGCCAGCATGCTCGCACGCGGGGACCGGGTCGTGACCGTGGTTACGTGGCGACGGATGCGCGGGACCGGCGGCTTCGTGCTGACCAACCCCCTGCCCGCCCGCCTCGCCTACCAGCGCAGCGCCAGCGACATGCAGGAAGTCTCGGTCGACGGCGGGCGCTCGTGGGGGCGTCTGGAGGCGATGCGGGTCGATGGACGGCAGGCGACGCCCGAGGACGTCACGCATGTGCGCTGGCGCATCCCCGCCAGCTACGCGGCGCTGGGTCAGGGACGCATCGCCTATGCGGGCGTGGTGCGCTGAATCAGCACTTCTCGTATTTCCAGTTGCGCTTCTTGCCCTCGGCGATCCACTCCACCGCCTGCGCCATGCGCTTTGCGCGCGTCGCGGCGGTCTTCGCCTCGGTGATCCATTCGAGATAGTCGCGCCGCGCGGAGGGCGAGAATGCCTCGTAATGCGCGCTCGCCGCGGGAACGCCTTCGAGCGCTGCCGCGAAATCATCCGGCATGGCGATTTCGGGCTTGGGCTTGCGGACCTGTTTTACCGCCGTGCCTTTGGTTTCCACGCGCCCGCGCGCGGCCTGCAGCTTCTGCACCAGCTCTGCTTCGCCCGGCAGGTCGGCAATCGCGGTGATGCGGCCGAACTGGCCCATCGCGTCGCCCTGCCGTCCATCACCGTGAACGACGAACGTGCAATGCGCCTTGAACGCCGCCATCCCGGCGACGTTCTTTCCGTTCACAAGGAAGTGCGGCATCCCCCACTTGATCGCCTCTTGCGTCTCGGGGAGCGCGCGGTGCGCCAGTTCGCGCAAGTGTTCGAGGATCGGGCGGGCGAAATCCGCGGCTTTGGCGATATATTCGTCTACGCGCGGATCCCTGCCCATCTGCTCTCTTCCTACCCCGCGAGTATCAGCGCAGGTGCCTCGATCAGTTTCCTAAGGTCCTGTGCGAAGCTCGCCGCATCCCAGCCATCTACCACACGGTGATCACAGCTCATCGAGATATTCATCAGCTTGCGCTTCTCGATCCGCTCGATGCCATCGGCACCCTTCACGAACATCGGCCGCTCGACGATGCGGTTGGGACCGATGATGGCGACTTCGGGGCGGTTGATCACGGGCGTGGTGGCGACGCCGCCCATCGGCCCGAGCGAAGTCACGGTGATCGTCGAGCCCGAAAGCTCCGACGACTTGGCCGACCCATCGCGCGCGGCGTTGGCGAGGCGGGTGATCTCCGCCGCCAACTGCCACAAGTTTCGGTCCTGCGCATCGCGGATCACCGGGACCATGAGGCCACCGGGGGTCTGCGCCGCCATGCCCAGATGCACCGAGCCGTAGCGCGTAACCACGCCCGCCTCGTCGTCATAGTGCGCATTGAGCATCGGATACTTGGGCAGCAGCTTGCAGATCGCCGTGATGAGGAACGGCAGCATCGTCAGTTTGGGCCGTTCACCGCGCCCGGCGTTGAGTTGCGCGCGGGTCTCCTCCAGCGCGGTGACATCGTACTCCTCGACATAGGCGAAGTGCGGGATGTTGCGCTTTGAAGCGGCCATGTTCTCGGCGATGCGGCGGCGCAGGCCGATGACGCGGACCTGCTCGTCCCTGCCCTTCATGCCTGCGGGCTGGAAGCCGCCGCTGGCGTTGTAGGAGAGGAAGGCGTCGAGATCGCCATGACGCACGCGGCCGTCATCGGCGGGGCGGACTTCGGACAAGTCGATACCGAGATCGCGCGCGCGCTGGCGCACGGCGGGGCTTGCGAGAACCTTGCCGTGAGGGCCGGGCTTGGCCGCAAGCGTGGGCGCGCAGGCTTCGACAGGCTCAGCCCGAGCGGGAGTGGGTTTGGGTTCGGCGACCTTCACAGGTTCCGGCTCAACATCCGCTCGTGCTGAGCTTGTCGAAGCACCAGCCACCACCTTCTCAACATCGCCCGCATCCGGCGTTTCCGCTTCAAGCCGTTCCTCGACCACCGCTGCCTTCGGAGCAGGCGCACGCCCCTCCTCGTTCCCGGCGCCTTCAATCTCGATCACCACCAGCGGCGAGCCGATGGCGATCACGTCGCCCGCCTCGCCCGCCACTTCGACCACGGTGCCCGAAACCGGGCTTTCCATCTCGACGGTGGCCTTGTCCGTCATCATGTCGGCCAGGCGACCGTCTTCCTCGACGGTGTCGCCGACCTTGACATGCCAGGCGACGATCTCGGCCTCGGCGATGCCTTCCCCGATGTCGGGCAGGCGGAAAATATAGCGTCCCATCCCAATTATTCCTTCATGAGCCGATCGACCGCCTCGCCGATGCGGACGGGACCGGGGAAATAGGCCCACTCGAGGCTGTGCGGATACGGCGTGTCGAAGCCGGTCACGCGCTCGACAGGCGCTTCGAGGTGGTAGAAGCAGCGCTCCTGCACCAGCGTCACCAGTTCGGCGCCGAAGCCGGAAGTGCGGGTCGCCTCGTGTATCACCAGGCATTTCCCCGTCTTCTCCACCGACTTTTCCACAGTCGCCATGTCGAGCGGGACAAGCGTGCGCAGATCGATGATCTCCGCATCGATGCCTTTTTCGGCCAGCACTGCTTCGGCGACGTGAACCATGGTGCCGTAGGACACCACCGTCAGCGCAGCACCTTCGCGCACGATCCGCGCCTTGCCGAGCGGGGTCTTGTAGTACCCCTCCGGCACCAGACCGCCGGGATGACCCTTCCAGGTGCGCGAGGGTTTGTCGTAGTAGCCGTCGAACGGGCCGTTGTAGATGCGCTTGGGCTCGAAGAAGATGACCGGATCATTATCCTCGATCGCCGCGATCAGCAGGCCCTTGGCGTCGTGCGGCGTCGCCGGGATCACGGTCTTCAGGCCCGCGACGTGGGTGAACAGCGCCTCGGGGCTCTGGCTGTGCGTCTGCCCGCCGAAGATGCCGCCGCCGAAGGGCGAACGGATCGTGATCGGCGACGTGAACTCGCCCGCCGAACGATAGCGCATGCGCGCCGCCTCTGAGACGAGCTGGTCGAGGCCGGGATAGATATAGTCCGCGAACTGGATCTCCGGCACCGGACGCAGGCCATAAGCGGCCATGCCCACCGCCGCACCGACGATGCCGCATTCGTTGATCGGCGAATCGAACACGCGGTTGCGGCCGTATTTCTTCTGCAGGCCCGCCGTCGCGCGGAAGACGCCACCGAAATAACCGACGTCCTCTCCGAGAATGACGATGTCGGGATCGCGCCCCATCATGATGTCGAGCGCGTCGTTGATCGCCTCGATCATGTTCATCGAGCGGGTCGGCGCGTCGTGGAGGCTCAACGCATTCTCTTCGGTCATGCGCCTTCTCCCTTCCATTCGGGCCATTTGATCTCGCGCTCGCGGATGGCCTGCGCGGCCTGTTCCTCGAGGTGCCAGGGCAGTTCCTCGAAGACGTCCTCGAACATCGTGTGAAACGGATGGTGCAGACCGTGGCCGAGGACGCCGTTCTTCTCGGCCTCCTTGGTGGCGAGCTTCACCTGCTCGACCAGTTCGCGGTCCATCGCCTCCTGCTGCTCCTCGGACCATTCGCCAAGGGCGATGAGGTGTTTCTTGAGCCGCATGATCGGATCGCCGAGCGGCCATTCCTCGCGCTCTTGCGCGGAGCGGTAAGCGCTGGGATCGTCCGAGGTGGAGTGCCCCTCGGCGCGGTAGGTGAAGTGCTCGATCAGGGTCGGCCCCTGATTGGCGCGGGCACGGTCGGCGGCCCAGCGCGAGGCGGCATAGACCGCCAGCGCATCGTTGCCGTCCACCCGCAGTCCCGCGATGCCGTAGCCTGCCGCACGCGCCGCGAAAGTCGTGCGCTCGGCTCCGGCGAAGCCCGAGAAGCTGGAGATCGCCCACTGGTTGTTGACGACGTTCAGCACCACCGGCGCGTTGTAGACCGCAGCGAACGTCATCGCCGCGTGGAAGTCGCCTTCGGCGCTCGATCCCTCGCCGACGAAGGCGGTGGCGATGCGGGTATCGCCCTTGATCGCGCTGGCCATCGCCCAGCCCACCGCCTGCGGGTACTGCGTGGCGAGGTTGCCCGAGATGGAGAAGAACCCGTAATCCTTGGCCGAGTACATGACCGGCAACTGGCGGCCCTTCAGTTTGTCCGCGCGGTTGGAGTAGATCTGGTTGACCATCTCCACCAGCGGATACCCGCGCGAGATCAGGATGCCCTGCTGGCGATAGGTCGGGAACACCATGTCGTCGTGGGCCAGCGCGTGGGCATGGGCGACCGAGATCGCCTCCTCGCCGGTGCACTTCATGTAGAAGCTGGTCTTGCCCTGCCGCTGCCCGCGGTACATCCGGTCGTCGAAGGCGCGGGTCAGTGCCATCGTGCGCAGCATCCGCCTCAGCGTCTCGGCATCGAGGCCCGGGTTCCAGAGGCCGACCGCGCGGTCATCGTCATCGAGGACGCGAATCATGTCGGTGGTCATCGGCCAGGTCTCGCTGGCCGGGCAGCTCTCGTCCGGGCGCCCCAGTTGTCCTGCAGGCGGCACCGTCAGGTGCGAATAGTCGACGATGTCGCCGGGCCGGTAGCGCGGCTCTGGTACGTAGAGTTCCAAGGGCGGGAGATTCCCGCGCGCCCTTCCCGTATCTGGTGCCGTTTTTTCGGCCATTTCAACACTCTCCCGCCAAGGTCGGGCCGTCGGAACCCGCCCCGCGACAGGCGAAGCAAAATTCCACGGTTAAGTCATATTATTTCAAACCTTGGTAATGTCAATTACACCGCAACCGGCGCGGCGATATGCGCCTGCGGGGCATATCCGGCGACTTCGAAGTCCTCGATCCGGTAGTCGAAGATCGAATCGGGACGCCGGAGAATCGCCATCGTCGCCTCGCCTTCCGGCGCGCGCGAGAGCTGTTCTTCGACCAATGCCGAATGGTTGAGGTACAAGTGGACATCACCACCGGTCCAAACGGCCTCACCCGGTTCAAGGTTGCATTGCTGCGCCATCATCCGCGTCAGCAAAGCCAGCGACCACATGTTGAAGGCGAAGCCGAGGCCGAGGTCGCAACTGCGCTGATAGAGCAGGCACGAGAGCCGCCCGTCCGCGACGTGGAACTGGTAGGTCTTGTGGCACGGCGGCAGCGCCATCGAATCGAGTTCGGCGACGTTCCATCCCTCGATGATATGGCGACGGCTGCCGGGGTTCTTGCGCAGACTCTCGATCACCTGCGCCACCTGGTTGATGCCGGGACCGCGCCGGAACAGACCTTCGCCGACAGGCTCATACGTCTCCCAGTCCACCCACTGCTTGCCGTAGACCGGGCCGAGATCGCCCCAAGCCTCGGCGAAGACCTCGTCCGCCACGATTCGCGCGGAGAAGTCCTTGCGGCTGATCTCCTCGCCCGTTTCGCGGCGGTAGCGATCGAGCGGCCAGTCGGTCCAGATTTCCACCCCCTGCGCGCAGAGCGGGCGGATATTGGTGTTGCCGGTCAGGAACCACAACATCTCGCGCGTGGCGGTCTTCCAGTAGACGCGCTTGGTGGTGAGCAGCGGCATCGCCCCGCCCGCAAGATCAAACCGGATCGTCGCGCCGAAGACCGACCGCGTGCCCACGCCCGTGCGATCAAGCCGCTCGTCGCCCTGCTCCCAGATGCGGCGCATGAGGTCGAGGTACTGCCACTCCCAGTGCGGGGTTGCGGTGGAGGCGGTGCGAAGCGCGGTGGTGGTCATGGCATCAGACTATCCGTCCGGGCGCGCCAGCGAAAGCACCTGCGCCCGATGCTCCCCAGCGCAATCCGCCACCATTTTCACAAGGTTGAAGTTTTTCCCAAAAGCCCCCTTGCCACCCCCGGAAGTGCCCTATATAGGCGCCCTCCTGCCCGGGGCGGTCTTCGGATTGCCCCTCTGGTCGGGGAATAGCTCAGCCTGGTAGAGCACTGTCTTCGGGAGGCAGGGGCCGGAGGTTCGAATCCTCTTTCCCCGACCAATTTATACGAGAACGGCGTGTCGCAAGACGCGCCGTTCGTCGTTTCAGGCCCCCACTTTTACACGTCTCAGCGCGAAAAATAGCGCGAACGCATTTCCGCCACCCTCGCCCGCGCATCCGCGACGGCGCGTTCCTCGATCGCTACTAGCACGTGCTCGATCGAGCCCTCCAGATGCATCCGCACCGCAGCACGTGCCCGCGCCGGATCGCGCGCCTTCAGAGCAGCGAGAATCTCCACGTGCTGCTGCAGGCTGTAGCGATAGTTGTGGTTGCGCGCCTCTTCCAGCATCCGGCGGCACTCGGTCGAGCGCGAGCGCATGTCCCACAAGTCGCGCACGCTGCGCTCCACCGCGAGGTTGCGGGTGGCATGGGCCATGGTCATGTGAAAATCGGTCAGCGCCGCCTGCCAGTCCTCGAACGAGCCATCCTCCCGGCGCATCGCGGCGACGGCGCCGTCCAGCCGCGTCAGTTCCTCGTCGGTGATGTTCGCGGCCGCGAGCGATGCGGCCTCGCCCTCGAAGATCAGGCGCGCCTGTGCCAGTTCCATGGGCGTCACCTCGGCCGTGGATCGCGGCTCGTCCTCCGGCAGTCGCAGGACATAGGCGCCGGACCCTATGCGGACCTCGACCACGCCCATCACTTCCAGCGCCAACAACGCCTCGCGCACGACGGGGCGGCTGACGCCCATGGTCAGCGACAAGTCCCGCTCGGCGGGCATGCGCGCGCCGACGGAATGGAGACCGGCACGAATCTCCTCGATCAGCCGCGCCGCGACCTTGCGATAGAGGCGCGGCGACGGCGATTCGTCCTTTGCTTGGTCCAACGGCATCCCTCCCTGCGGTCCGACCGGTTGTTCCGGTTTCGCAGGATCTGTCTTACCAGTTGGCCTTGAGCCGGGACAAGCGGTGCTCCTTCACAGGCAAGGCAGATTGCCGTTACAGGCTCAGCCCGAGCGCAGAAGCTGCACGCCCCAGTCGCGCTCGAAGAGATAGAGGAGCAGCCGCGCCGCCTCTCCGCGCGGCCCTGCAAGGCCGCCGTCGCGCTCGATCAGCAGGCGCGCGTCGTCGTGGGCGAGCGGCAGCAGCTTGGTGATCTGTTCGAGGCTGGCGATGCGGAACGGCGTGTCGCCCGACTGACGGGTGCCGAGCAGCTCACCGCCGCCGCGCAGTTGCAGGTCTTCCTCCGCCAGCCGGAAGCCGTCCTGTGTCTCGCGCATCAGGGCGAGGCGCTGGCGGCCGGTTTCGGACAACTGGTTGCCGCGCAGCAGCAGGCAGGTGGACTTGCCTGAACCGCGCCCCACGCGCCCGCGCAACTGGTGGAGCTGCGCGAGGCCGAAGCGTTCCGCCTGCTCGATCACCATCAGCGTGGAATTGGGCACGTCGACGCCGACCTCGATCACCGTGGTCGCGACCAGCAGCTTGGCTTCGCCCCGTGCGAAGCGCTCCATCGCCGCGTCCTTGACCTCCGGCCGCAACTGGCCGTGGACGAGCGCGACGGTATCGCCGAAGCGCTCCTTGAGCGCCGCATAGCGCGCCTCGGCAGCGGCGAGATCGTCGGTCTCGCTTTCGTTGACCATCGGGCAGACCCAGTAGGCCTGCTGGCCCGTCTCGATATGGCGTGACAGGGCGCCGACCACATCGTCCAGCCGCTCCACCGCAACGACGCGGGTGTCGATCGCCTGACGGCCCGGCGGCAGCTCGTCGAGCTTGGAGACTTCCATCTCGCCGTACTGCGCCAATGTCAGCGTGCGCGGGATCGGCGTCGCTGTCATCGCCAGCGTATGCGGCGCGCGGCGGCCCTTGCGCGACAGCATCAGCCGCTGACCGACGCCGAAGCGATGCTGCTCGTCGATCACCACCAGCGCGAGGTTCCTGTATGCCACGCTGTCCTGAAAGATCGCATGGGTGCCGACGACGATCTGGATCGAGCCGCCCAGCAGGCCCATCAGGATCGCCTCGCGCGCCTTCCCCTTGTCGCGCCCGGTCAGCAGCGCGATCTCGACTCCGGTGCCCTGCAGCATGCGCGAAAGCGTCTCGTAATGCTGGCGGGCGAGGATTTCGGTGGGCGCCAGCAGCGCCGCCTGCGCCCCTGCCTCCACCGCGATCAGCATCGAGGACAGAGCCACCACTGTCTTGCCCGACCCCACGTCGCCCTGCAACAGCCGCAGCATCGGCGAGGGCTGCGCCAGATCGCCCTCGATCTCCCCGATCGAGCGGGCCTGCGCGCCGGTCAGCGCGAAGGGCAGTTTCAGCTTGGCCCGCAACGAGCCATCGCCGACCAGCGGCGTGCCGCGCTGCGAGCGGTTGCTTTCGCGCACCAGCATCAGCGCCAGCGCGTTGGCGAAGAGTTCGTCGTAGGCCAGCCGGTCGCGCGCGGGGCCGTTGACGCCGCGATGGGCCTCGGTCAGCGCCTCGCGCCAGAGCGGCCAGCCGGTCTTCGCGGTGAGGCTGGGCTCGATCCATTCGGGAAGCTCGGGGAGCGCCTTCAGCGCCTGCGCCACCAGCGAGGCCGCACGGCCCTGCGTCAAACCTTCGGACAGGGGATAGACCGCCTCGCACAACTGCCCGATCGGCGCGGACGAATCCTCCGACACATGTTCGGGATGCACGATCTGGAGCATCTGGCCGTACTGGTCGATCCGCCCCGCCACCCAGCGCGTCTCGCCGACGGGCAACTGCTTCTTGCCCGTATAGGAGGCGCGGCCGAAGTATGTGACGGTGCAGATGTTGCCCGCTGCATCCTCCGCGATGACACGGAACGGCCCGCGTCCGCTGGGCGAGCGGTGTTCGCGCACCGTGAGCGCAACGATGACGTTCTCGCCCACGCCCGCCTCGTCCAGATTGATGATGGCGCGCCGCTCCACGAAGCGGTCGGGCAAGTGATACGCAAGATCCCTGATCCGGGTAAGCCCCAGTTTTTCCAGCGGCTTGCGCAGCTTGGGACCGACGCCTTCCAGCGCCTCGACTTCGACGAACAGGGAATTGAGAGCTTCAGGCCGCATGACGAGCGCCTCTTAGCGCGAGTGGGGACCGTTTCGCCAGAGCGGGCGGAACCTTGTCCGTCATCGTGCGGTTGGCTCCCCTGTAACAATGAAGGAGAAGCCCATGCTCTTGCCGAACGGAACCGTGTTCGCGATCGTCGACGGAGAGAACTTCGAACTCTATCGCAACACGGGGGCGGAAGCCGAACCCCGACTGGCGGCGATGGACGTACCCGAACTGGAGGCCACCAACTTCAGCGCCGGCGCCCGCCGCCTCGACGGCCCCACCCGCCATCAGGCCCGCACCGGCGACGGCAGCAACGACGCGCTCGACGAAAGCGCGCATGTCGCGGCAGTCACCGGGTGGCTGAACAGCCAGGTGCTCTCGCACGAGATCGACCAGTTGGTCGTCGTCGCCGATCCGCGCTCGCTGGGCGAGATGCGCAGGCATTACCACAAGCAGCTCAAGGACGTGCTGGTGGCCGAGGTGCCAAAGAACCTTGCTGGGCGCCCCGCGCAGGAGATCACCCGCATCCTTCACGGCTGATCCTTGATCGAGGGGGCTTCGACGGGCCGTGCCTGACCCTTCGACAAGCTCAGGGTGAGCGGAGGTAAGTATAAACTTCCCTATTCCGCTCAGGCTGAGCTTGTCGAAGCCCCCTCCGCTTCGCACTACAGGAGTTGCCGAGCCGGACGCCGCATTGTAACGGCGCGGGCATGACCGAACTCTCACCTCGCCTCGCCCGCCTCAAGTTCCGCGCTTGGCATCGCGGCACACGCGAGGCGGACTATATGATCGGCTGCTTCTTCGACCGCTTCCACGCGGAATGGTCTGACGAGGAAATCACCCTGTTCGAGACGATCATCGAAGAGGAAGACGTCGACATCATGGGCTGGGCGCTCGGCACGATGTCCGTGCCTGAGGAATATCGCGGCCCAATGATCGAGCGGATGATGAAGCTCGATTACGTCGAGATACCCAGAGACTGAACGGGCGCGACTAGAGACCGCCCAGCAGGTGCCCGCCATCGACCGGGATCACCACTCCGGTCATGTAGCGCGAGGCATCCGAGCACAGCAGCGTGAGCGGCCCGTCGAGATCCTCGAAATTACCGAAGCGCCGCTGCGGAATGCGCTTGGACATCGCCTCGCCCAACTTGCTGGAGAGGAAATCTCGGTTCATGTCCGTGGCGAAATAGCCCGGCGCCAGTGCATTCACGCGGATACCATATCGCGCCAGTTCCAGCGCCATCTGTTTGGTCATCTGCACCACGCCCGCCTTGCTCATCGCATAGACCGCCAGTTGTCCGCCCTGCGCGAGCCCGAGGATCGAGGCGATGTTGACGATTGCCCCTCCTTCTCCTCGATCGCGCATGCGCCTCGCGACTTCGGTGGCCACGAGAAAGGCGCCGCGCAGGTTCGCGCTCATGATGTGGTCGTAGTCCTCCACCGTCGCATCGAGCACCGGCTGGGCGCTGGATACGCCCGCGTTGTTGACCAGCACGTCGATGGGGCCGGCCTGCTGGACGGCCTCGCGGATGCTGGCAGGGTCGGTGACGTCGAGGGATACGCAGGTGGCATCGCCGATCTCGGCGGCCAGTTCCTCCAGCGCATCCATGCGCCGGGCCGCGAGCACGACATGGGCACCGGCGGCGCTCAGGACTTGCGCGAAGTGGCGGCCGAGGCCGCTCGAAGCGCCGGTTATCAGTACGCGCTTGCCTTGCATTGCTTTCTCCTCTCGTCGTCCCGGACTTGATCCGGGACCGCTGGCGGTGAACCGCCCACCTCATCGGCGCGCGCAGCAAGCTCCTACCTAAAGACCGCCGGCGGTCCCGGATCAAGTCCGGGACGACGCGGGAAGACGATTGTATTTCCGCGCGGCCCCGCATATCCCGCCAGTCACCCCTGTCATGACTGATTTCTCCCGCATCATCACGGCCTCGGCGCCGTTGACCCTCGCTTCGGTCACTCGCGGTTCGCAGCCGCTGGTCATGGCCGACCTTGCCCGCGCCATTGCTCCGAAAGGCCGCGCCGTCTTCGTCGCGGACAACGACCAGGCGATGAGCGCCGTCGCCAGCGCCGCGCAGTTCTTCGCGCCCGAACTGGAGGTCATCGAATTCCCCGCGTGGGACTGCCTGCCCTACGACCGCGCCAGCCCCGCGCTTTCGGTCAGTGCCCGCCGCCTTGCCGCGCTCCATGCGTTGCAGCTGAAGCGGCAGGGACCGCAGCTTCTCGTCACCACCACCAATGCCCTGCTCCAGCGCGTGCTCACCCCGTTCCGAATCCGCGAATCGGTGCGCCTGCTCAAGCCCGGCATGGAGATCGGCCACGAAAGCCTGATCGGCCTGCTGCGCCGCCAGGGTTACCAGCGCACCGACACCGCGATCGACGCGGGCGAGTTCGCGGTGCGCGGCTCGATCTTCGACATCGTGCCGAGCGGCCTCGAAGGCGGCCTTCGCCTCGATTTCTTCGGAGACGAGCTGGAAACGCTGCGCCTGTTCGACACCGGCACCCAGCGCTCCAGCGGCACCGTGCCCGACCACCTGCTGCTGCCCGCCAGCGAAGCGCTGATGGACGAGGACACCGTCAAGCGCTTCCGCACCCGCTACCGCGAGATGTTCGGCGCCAACGCCACGGCCGACCCGCTCTATCAGGCCGTAAGTGACGGCCGCAGGCTTGCGGGCATGGAGCACTGGCTGCCGCTGTTCGAGGACCGGTTGGTCACCCTGTTCGACCACCTCGGCCCCGACGACCTGATCGTGATGGACACCGCCGCGATCGGTGCCGTGGACGAGCGCGTCACCGACATCGCGGACTACCACAAGGCCCGCCTCGAAACCTCGGGCCAGAAGGCCGGCTCCTACCGCCCGCTGGCGACCGATTCGCTCTATCTCGGCAAGGACGAGCTGGACGAACTGATCGCCGCTCACCCGGTCCACCGCGCCGATCCCTTCGCCCAGCCGGAAAGCGGCAAGGTGATCGACTTCGGCTTCGGCAACGCACGCGATTTCGCTCCCGAACGCGCGCGCGGCGACAATGCCTATGAGGCCGCCGCCAAGCACCTTCACGCCATAGCCAAGTCGGGCCGCAAGGCGATCCTGGCCGCCTACTCGCCCGGCAGCCGCGCCCGCCTCGTCTCGATCCTCGGCGAAGCGAAAGGCCCCGAGCCGCGCGTCGCCGAGACATGGCAGGAAGCGCTGGGCCTTGCCGTGCAGGGACGCTCCGCCGCGCTGGTGCTGCCGCTGGAAACCGGCTTCTCCAATGATTCGGTCGAGGTCATCACCGAGCAGGACATCCTTGGCGACCGCCTTGTCCGCCGGAAGAAAAAGAAGAAGGATTCCGACGCCTTCCTCGCCGAACTGGCGGCGCTGACGCCGGGCGATCTCGTCGTCCACATGGACCACGGCATCGGCAAGTACGAAGGCCTGCAGTCGATCCCGGTCGGCAAGAGCCCGCACGACTGCGTGATGCTGACCTACTCCGGCGGCGACAAGCTCTATATCCCGGTCGAGAACCTCGACGTCCTCTCGCGCTACGGCAGCGAGGCGGAAGGCGTCGCGCTCGACAAACTGGGCGGCGAGGCATGGCAGAAGCGCCGCGCCCGCCTGAAGGAACGTATCCGCGAGATTGCGGGCGAGTTGATGAAGACCGCCGCCGAACGCGCGCTGCGCGAGGCGCCCGCGCTCGTCGCCGAGGAATCGAGCTTTAACCAGTTCGTCGACCGCTTCCCTTGGGCTGAAACCGAAGATCAGGAAGCCGCCATCGCCGATACGCTGGAAGACCTCTCCAGCGGCAGGCCGATGGACCGCCTCGTCTGCGGCGACGTCGGCTTCGGCAAGACCGAAGTGGCCCTGCGCGCCGCCTTCGTCGCGGCGATGGCGGGCCAGCAGGTCGCTGTCGTCGCGCCGACCACACTGCTGGCGCGCCAGCACTTCTCCGGCTTCGCGGACCGGTTCGCGGGCTTCCCGCTCAACGTCGGCCGCCTCTCGCGCCTCGTGCCCGAAAAGGAAGCCAAGGCCACCCGCGACGGGCTGGCCGACGGCACGATGGACGTGGTCTGCGGCACGCACGCGATCCTCTCCAAGACGGTCAGCTTCAAGCGCCTCGGCCTCGTCATCGTCGATGAGGAACAGCGTTTCGGCGTGAACCACAAGGAGAAGCTGAAGCAGCTGCGCGCCGACGTGCATGTGCTCACGCTCACCGCCACGCCGATCCCTCGCACCCTGCAGATGGCGATGAGCGGCCTGCGCGAACTCTCCACCATCCAGACCCCGCCGGTCGATCGCCTCGCGGTGCGCACCTACGTGATGGAATGGGACGAGATGGTGATGCGCGAGGCCCTGCTGCGCGAACACCACCGCGGCGGCCAGAGCTTCATCGTCGTCCCCCGCATCTCCGACATGCCTGAGATCGAGGACTGGCTGCACAAGAACGTGCCCGAGGTGAAGTACATCTCCGCCCATGGCCAGATGTCGGCGGGCGACGTGGAAGAGCGCATGAGCGCCTTCTACGAAGGCAAGTACGAGGTGCTGCTCTCCACCACGATCGTGGAAAGCGGCATCGACATCCCGCGCGCCAATACGATCATCATCCACCGCGCCGACCGCTTCGGCCTTGCCCAGCTTTACCAGCTGCGCGGGCGCGTGGGCCGATCCAAGCTGCGCGCCTATGCCTACCTTACGACGCCCGCCGACCGCGCTCTGTCCGAAGTGGCCGAAAAGCGCCTCAAGGTGCTGGGCGATCTCGATTCGCTGGGCGCGGGCTTCCAGCTGGCCAGCCACGACCTCGACATTCGCGGCGCAGGCAATCTGCTGGGTGACGAGCAATCCGGCCATATCCGCGAAGTCGGCTTCGAACTCTACCAGTCGATGCTGGAAGACGCGATCCTTGCCGCGCGCGCCGGCGGCGTCGGGCTGGAGAAGGACACGTCGGGCCTGTCCCCGCAGATCACCGTCGAAGCGCCGATCATGATCCCGGAAGACTACGTGCCGGACCTCGCCGTCCGCATGGCCCTCTACCGCCGCCTGAACGACGCGGATTCGCGCGCCGAGATCGAATCGCTCTCGGCCGAGATGATCGACCGCTTCGGTCCCCTGCCCCAGCCGACTGCGAACCTCGTGCAGCTTATCCAGATCAAGCGGCAGGCGATCGAGGCGCACATCGCCAAGATCGACGTCGGCCCGCGCGGTACTTTGGTCAGCTTCCACAACGATAGCTTCCCGAACCCGGCTGGGTTGATCGCCTATGCGGAGCGGCTGAACGGCGCGGTGAAGCTGCGGCCGGACAACAAGCTGGTGCTGCAGCGTGCCTGGGGCGATCCGAAGAGCAGGCTCAACGGGTTGCTGCAATTGACCAAGGGGTTGAGTGCGGTGGCGCGGAAGGGGTGATTTACGCAGGGGTTTACCACCCCTGCACTCCGTATACCGTCGAGGTAGCGCGCGCAGGAGCGTTGTGCTCTCACTGCGATGTTTCGAAGAGATACCCTGCGGCGCTTTTTGGCACTTCGTCACCCTGAACTTGTTTCAGGGTCCATTAGGCAGCTTTGGCTGGAAGGTAGTGCCGCAGACCTGCCCCCTCGGTTTGCTTGCGCCACGGCAGAGCTACACGGCCCGATGGACCCTGAAACAAGTTCAGGGTGACGAGGAAAATTGTGGAAAGGAAGCGCCGCAGGCCATAAATCAGGCGGTAATGCGCACCCCATGTCGCTGCACGCACAACGCCGACAGGTTTTGGGGGTGCAGGGGGGCTATGCTCCCCTGCTTTTGTCCTTCTTCCCTTCAGCCCGGGCCAGCTTGGCAAACATCGCCGCACTCATGGGCTGCGCGCGCAGGAACCCCTGGAAGTACGCGCAACCCTCGCGCGCCGCGACTTCGCGCTGGCCTTCTTCCTCGATTCCCTCGGCGATCACTTCGAGATCCAGCGCCTTCGCCATCGCCACGATCGCGCGCAGCACGGCCACGTCGCGGCGGTCGGTGGTCACGCCGTCGATCATCGAGCGGTCGAGCTTGAGGTAGTGGATCGGCAACACCTTGAGGTAGCGGAAGTTGCAGAACCCCGCCCCGAAGTCGTCCAGCGCGATGCGGATGCCTTGCGCCGAGAATTCCGCCATCGTCTGCGCGACCATCTCGATGTCGGCGATGAGGGCCTGTTCGGTGATCTCGAGCGTCAGCTGCCGCAGCGGGAAGCCGGTTTCTCGGATCAGCTCGAACATCTGCCGGGTGTAACTGGCAAAGGCGAGGTCTGCGGGCGTCACGTTGATCGATAGCCGCAGCTGGCCGGGCCAGTCGCGCGCGGCCCACATCGCCTTGCGCGCGATGTGGCGCGAGAGCGGGCCGATGTGGTCGGCGCGCTCGGCGATGGCGAACAGCGCGCCGGCGCCAATGCGACCGAGTTCCGGGTGGTTCCAGCGGGCGAGCGCCTCGGCGCCGGTCAGGCGGTCGTCGGCGAGGTTGAACTGGGGCTGGAACAGCACTTCGATCTCGTCGCGATCGATGGCGACGAGGAGGTCGGCTTCCAGCTGCTGCGCCGAGCGACCGGGCGGAGTCACCTCACCGTCCGCCCAGGCGAGCCGGGTGCCAGCCTGCTCATAGGCCTCGCCCAGTGCGTGACCGAGACGGTCGAGCATCGATTCGACGCTCTCGCCAGTCAGCGCACGGATCAGCGCGACGCGGGGGGAAAGGCGCAGCATGCCGGTGCTGACCGGGATTGGCCGCGCGATCATGTCGGCCAGCTGGTCCGCCACCAGTTGCCAGCGCTCGCGGCTGCAGGCCTCGTTGGCGACGAGGAGGAAGCTGCCGCCCCCTGCCCGCGCCAGCAGCCACGGGCCGTCGAGTTCCTGCTCCGCGAAGTGACCGATGCGCGCGGCGACTTCCTCCAGCGCGCCGTCCCCGGCCGCCTCGCCATAAGCCATGTTGATCGCGTCGAGGCGGCGCAGGCTGAGCAGCATGGCGTGGACGTGTGCCATGTGCGGCATAAGCGCCGGGTCTTCGCGCCACGCGGCGACGCGATCGTGGACCGCATCGAGCCCGGGAATGCCGGACAGGCGGTCCTCGATCCGCTTCGCAGGATTGCGGACTTTATCGTACAGTTTTACGCCCATCACGCCGCCATAACCCAAACCCCTTGCAAAACCCTTCAAAATTCGCGAGCCCCGGTCCCGGAATGGGACCTTCGGAAAACGTGATGGGTAACGACGCGAAACTGGCGCTCATCGTTTCGGACAGCGCCAAGGCGCAGGCCGGAGCGAAAGCGCTCCACGATTCCCATCCATGGGTATCGCCGCAGGAAGCGGACGTGCTGGTCGTGCTGGGCGGCGACGGCTTCCTGCTCCACGTCCTGCACGAATTGCTGGACCATGATTCGATCAAGCCCGTCTACGGGATGAACCTGGGCACCATCGGCTTCCTGATGAACGGCCCACTGGAAGACGGCGAGACCATCGCCCGGCGCGTGGCGGAATCGCATCCGGTTCCGGTGCGTCCCTTGTGCATGAATGCCGTCACGCAGGATGGGCAACGCTTCAGCTATTACGCCTTCAACGAAGTCTCCCTGCTGCGCGAGACTCGCCAGACGGCCAAGCTGGAGATCCGCATAAACGGCCGCGTGCGCATGGAGGAACTGGCGGGCGACGGTATCCTGCTCGCGACGCCGGTGGGCTCCACTGCCTACAACCTGTCGGCGCATGGCCCGATCCTGCCGCTCGGATCGCGCATGGTGGCGATGACCCCGCTCAACCCCTTCCGCCCGCGCCGCTGGAAAGGTGCCATCCTGCCAGAAAGCGCCGAAGTCGAATTCCGCATTCTCGAGCCCGGCAAACGCCCCGTCGCAGCGGTGGCGGACCACAAGGAAGTGCGCGACGTCGCCATCGTGCGCATCGGCGCCACGGCCGAGAAGGAACTGACACTGCTGTTCGATCCCGGCTTCACGCTGGAAGAACGCATCTTCGCCGAGCAATTCCAGGTCTGAGGAAGAAATTTCGAAAATCGATCAGATTTTCTGCATCACGGGGTTGCCAAGGCTGAGGAAGCTGTTATTGGCGCACCCCTGCCCGGCGGTGGTAACACTGACAGGCTGCTCCCCGATAGCTCAGCGGTAGAGCATTCGACTGTTAATCGAATGGCCGTAGGTTCGAATCCTACTCGGGGAGCCAACTTTCTTCCGCTCCGGATCACGATCCCGGGATCATATCGGCCCACCGGCCCCGAGCGGACATTCCCTAGAAACATCAGACCCTTGCCACCGCAGGCTCGATTCTATTCGCCAGCGGACGATCGGCAGCGAAGTCGCTTACGCTCTGCAGCGTGGTACGCGCGATCGCGTCCAGCGCTTCTTCGGTCAGGAAGGCCTGGTGGCCGGTCATGAGCACATTGGGGAACGTCAGCAGACGCTGCAGCAAGTCGTCGTCGACGATCTCGCTGGAAAGGTCGTCGAAGAAGACGCCCGCCTCCTGCTCGTAGACGTCGAGGGCCACACCGCCCACCCGCCGCTGCTTCAGCGCCTCGATCAGTGCGGCCGTATCGATCAGCGCGCCGCGACTGGTGTTGACGACGACGAGCCCTGATCGGGCGGCTGCCAGCGCCGCAGCATCGATCAGATGGTACGTATCCGGGGTCAGCGGGCAGTGCAGCGTGACGATTTCCGATTCGCGCAGCAACTCGTCACGCTGGACGTAGCGCACGCCGATCTCGATCAGCCCTTCGTCCTCCACCGGGTCGCTCGCCAGCACCTCGCATCCGAATCCGGCCCTGAGCGTGCGGGCCACCAGCGCACCGATCTGGCCGGTGCCGACGACGCCTGCCACCCGCCCGTGGAGGTTGCGACCGACCAGCCCGTCGAGGGCGAAATTGTTCTCCCGCACTCGCGACCAGGCGCGATGGATCTTGCGGTCGAGCGACAGCAGCAGACCCACGGTGAACTCCGCTACCGCGTGCGGCGAGTAGGCGGGAACCCGCACAACCGCGATACCGAGTTGTCCGGCGGCGACCAGATCGACGTTGTTGTAACCGGCACAGCGCAGCGCCAGCAGGCGCACGCCCATCCGGGCAAGCACCTCCAGGACGGCACGATCGGCGATGTCGTTGACGAAGACGCAGACGGCCTCGTGGCCTTCGGCCAGCCGCGCAGTCGAAAGCGTCAGCGGCGCATCGAGAAACTGAATATCGAACCCGTAGTCCGCGTTGGCGGCGGAAAGGAACGTGCGGTCGTAACTGCGGGTGCCATAGACTGCGATGCGCATCGTTCGACCTCGCCTTGATGAAGGTGGGACGATGCCCGCCGCCGCAGGGCCTGTCTACTCACGACCGTGAGCCTTGCGCCGGCCCGCGTCCCGGCTATCGTGTCGCGATGCCTCGTTCCTCCCTCGCAGTCCTGCCCGCATTGCTTCCTCTGGCGATCGCCGCCACGCCCGCCCAGGCCGCCCTCTCGGCGCCGGAGAAGAAGATCGTGGCCGCGGCCGATGCAGGCACGCAAAGCGACATCGTCCTGCTCGAGAAGCTGGTCGCCCAGAACAGCGGCACCCGCAACCTGGAGGGCGTGCGCAAGGTCAACGCCATGGTCGCACCGGAATTTGCCGCGCTGGGTTTCGAGACCCGCTGGGTGCCGATGGATGCGGTGAACCGTGCCGGGCACCTCGTGGCGACCCACAAGGGCAGGCCCGGCACCACGCGGATGCTGCTGATCGGCCATCTCGACACCGTGTTCGAGCCAAGCTCTCCATTCCAGACCGCCCGGCGCGAAGGCAACATGCTGCACGGCCCCGGCGCGGCGGACGACAAGGGCGGCGTCGTCGTCATGCTGGCTGCGCTCAAGGCGATGAAGGCGGCGGGCACACTGGCCGGTGCGAACATCGAAGTGGTCCTGACCGGCGACGAGGAAGCGGCGGGAGAGCCCGTCAGCCTTGCCCGCGCCGATCTGATCGCGGCGGGCAAGCGCGCCGACGTCGCGCTCGACTTCGAGGGGCTGGTGATCGTCGACGGGCAGGACTTCGGCTCGGTCGCCAGACGCTCGGCGGGAGACTACACGATCATCGCCAGCGGCATCACCGCGCATTCGAGCGGCATATTCTCGCCCGAGGCAGGCGACGGCGCCGTCTATGAACTCGCCCGCATCATCAACGCCTTCCGCGAAGAGCTGCCCGAGCCCAACCTGACCTTCAACATCGGGCTCGTCGGAGGCGGCGCCACGGCGGCGCTCAGTGCGGACGAGGCGGAAGTGCGGGCGACCGGCAAGACCAACATCATTCCCCCGATAGCCATCGCCAAGGGCGACTACCGCGCGCTGACGCCCGAGCAGGTCGAGCGGGTGAAAGCGAAAATGCAGGCGATCGTTGCCCGCCACCTGCCCCGCACACAGGCCACCATCCGCTTCAAGGACGGCTATCCGCCGATGGCTCCGACGCCCGGCAACCAGAGGCTGCTGGACCGCCTCAATGCGGTAAATGCCGATCTCGGGCTCAAGGTCATGCCCGCGCTCGACCCGCTGAAACGCGGCGCTGGCGACATCAGTTTCGTTGCGCGGTACGTCGATGGCCTCGCTGGGCTCGGCCCGTCGAGCAGCGGCGACCATACGCCGGAGGAGCGCGTCGACCTTTCCAGCTTTCCCCGCCAGATCAAGCGCGCGGCGCTGCTGATGACCCGCTTGAGCCGTGAGCCTGCGCGGCGCTGATCACCCCAAGCATGACACCCTGCTTCGTGACCTGCGCTACCGTGAATTAACCATTTGCGCCCAGGCGGCCCCGGCCATAAGGGGCCGCGAATGAGCCTTCCGGACGTCGATACGCTGCGCCTTTGCAGCATCCTGGCCTCGATGGCGTTCGGCATCGTGTTCACGGTGCTGTTCCTGCGCGCCCGCAGCGAGCGTCACTTCCTGTGCTGGGGCATGTCCTCGCTGCTCTACAGTGGCGCGATCCTCACCTTCGCGTTCACGCCGCCGGGCAAGCCGGTTGTCGTCACCCTGCTCTATGCAGTGCTTGGAGTGACCAACGTGCTGCCGGTGGCGGGCGCGCGGCTTCTGGAGGGACGCAGTGCTTTCGCCAGGTGGATGATCATTCCCATAGCCAGCGCGGCCATCGGGCATGGCCTGCCGCTGCTGCTGGGAGCTTCGCGGCTTATCCAGCCTGATGGCATCTGGCAGACGGCAGACGATGCGCTCGGGCTGTCGATCTCGATGGGACTTTCGGGCTTCGTTCTCGCTTTCACGGGTAACGCAGGAGAATCTTCGGGGCGACGGATGGCGGGGCTTTCGATGCTGGCATACCTGCCCGGCTACGCCCTGTCGGTCATCGCGACGATCTGGACGACGCCCGGCGGAGAATGGGTTGCCCTGCTCGCCATGCTTTCGGACCAGATCCTGCTGGGCGTGCTCAACCTGGGGCTGCTGGCGATCCCGGTCGAACTGGTCCAGAACAGACTGCGGAACGCGGCCCTGCGCGACGTATTGACGGGCGTGTGGAACCGCGCGGGGCTGGAACATGTCGCCCCGGATTTCCTGATCACGGGAGCGGGGATCGTCGCGCTCGATGTCGATCATTTCAAGTCGATCAACGACCGCTTCGGCCACGCCGCCGGAGACGAGGTACTGGCGACGATCGGTCAGGAAGCGCGGCAACTCGCCGCGAAATCTTCCGGCCAGGTGATCCGCCATGGCGGCGACGAGTTCCTGGTGCTGCTGCCGCCCTCTCAGGATGCAGATGCTTTCGCCCTGGCACTCAAGACGCATCTTGCGGACCACGGCGCCGGATCGGGCTGGGGCGTCAGTATCGGCATCGCACACGTCGCCGCCGGGGATACGACGCTGGACGATGCCGTGAAGCGAGCCGATGCCGCGCTCTATCAGGCCAAGGCCGCACGGCTGCCATTCGTGCCGGTGATCTGAAGGCTCAGGCCAGCGCCAGCCCTCCGGCGCCAAGGCAGGAAGCGACCAGAGCAAGCTGAAGCACGCGCCGGAAGCGCGACGGTGCGAATGGCGCGAAGGCCGCCGCCAGCACCAGCGCCGATCCGATCCAGAAGATCGCCGCGAACGGCGCGCCGTTGCCGATGGCGAAGCGCACCGCCAGCGTCAGCGCCAGCACGGCGGGGCTTCCCCAGACAACCGCATCCCAGGCCTTGAGCAGGCCCGGTTCTTCATGGCCGCGCCGCCGCCGCTTGCCGAGCCAGATGTAGGTGCCGGTAGCGCAGATCGCCGTCAGCGCCGTGCCGAACAGGATATAGGCCAGCTTTACCGGCAGCCCGCCGAAGTTGCCGAAGTGCAGCCGATAGTTCGACGCCGCCGCCTGCTGCCCCAGTTCTCCATCCGCCAGCCCGGCCACGCCGAGGAAGTGTCCGCCCGCATCGAAGCGGTAAGTCTCGCCAAAGATCAGCCGCCGTGCATGAAGCGCGGAGACCTGTATCTCCTGCCCGCGCGTCAGCGGATCGTGCAATGTCACGTAAGTGATCGTCGCTTCCGGATAATGGCGCGCCATGTAGTCGAGCGCCGCCGCCACGTTCGGTGCCGGAGCGGGGCGCTTGTCGGGCTTGCCTTCCTCGCCGAACAGGGGCTCGTAGACAGCCTCGACATTGCCGCCATGGTCGAGCGAGGCGATGGCATAGGCCGTGATCGAACCGAGGCCGATCACCGCACCGGTCAGCGCCACCGCAACCGTGAAGGGCAGCGACCATACGCTCATCCGGTTATGCCAGTCCGCCAGCCCGAGCCCGGTCTGGTTGCGCGCCCGCAGCAGGAAGGCATCGCGGAAGATGCGCGGATGCGCGATGACCCCGCTGAGCGCCAGCGCCAGCATCATCACGCCCAGGATGCCGACGATCGAGATGCCCACCAGCGCGGGCAGGTTCAGCGTGTAGTGAAGCTCGACCAGGAAATCCGACCAGCCGATCTCCTCGGCATTGGCAAGGCGCCCGTCAGCTTCGACATGGGTGGCGCGGGTATCGGTGGTAATGGTCGTGCGCGGCAGTTCCTCAACCGGCATGTGGACGTAGAGGTGCGTGGTGGTCGGCCCGCCTTGCTCCGCCTTCAGCGCAGCCTCGACACCGCGCTGTACGGCAGCGGGCGCGATGGCGGTCATCTCCGGCGCCCTCGCCTGTTCGACCCGCTGGAGTTCGGCATAGAACACTGCGATCGTCCCGGTCAGGCTGACGATATAGAGCAGCGCGCCCGCCACCAGGCCGATGGCGGCGTGGGCCGAAAGCGCGCGCTTGACGGTCGAAGGTTCGGGAGCGGTCGTCATGAAAGCAGTCCAGCGGCCAGTGCAGGCCATGTCGGGAGGCTGGAAATGGCCAACACCTTGATCTGCCCGCTCCGCGCGGGCTGCATCAGCGCTGCATAGGCGATCAGCATCCACGCCAGAGGCACTGCGAAAAAGGCCAGCGCCAGCCCATTGGCCGTGCTCCAGCCCAGCAGGCGCCCCAGCGCCGCCAGCGCCAGTGCCACGCCGACCGAGGGCAATGCGGATACGAGGCCGACGAGCAGGAACGTCAGGAACCGTCCGCCGATACGCAGCGGCTCCCCGCCTTCGGGAAGCATCCCCGCGCGGCGGTTGGACGCGGTTGCCTTCGCGGGCACGGAAGCGAACCCGGCGTAGGCCAGCAGCACGAAGGCTGCCCCCATCGCCCAGAGCGCGGCAACCGACGTGCCCCATGCCCCCGCGGCGATGCAGCCAACTATTGCCGAGCCCAGCAACAGCGCCCAGCCAAGCGCGTTCAAGGGCATGGAGCGTCGGCTTCGCGCCCATGCGAGCCGCAAGGTCACGACACCGGCCACGCCCGCCGCCGAGGCCATCGCCAGGAAAACATCGCCGCTGGTCACCGCTGGCTGCCCGGGCAGAAGAATCGAAAAGCGCGCATCAGGTCCCCTATCTCTTACAGGGGAACTAATGCGAGCAATTTTCAATAGCAAGGTAACGTGCTTCGCGAACCCTCAACTACGATGGTCAGGCGAAAGAGGGGCGCGGCATTTGCCGCACCCCTCTCCTCCGCCAATCGCAAACTGCCAATCAGAACTTGATCGAGACACCGGCCGTTGCGCGGTCGGTATGGTAGTCGCCCTGTCGGACGATCGCATATTCGATACGCATCTTGATGCCGTTGGTCACCTTGATGCCCAGCTGGCCGCCGGCCTCGAATGAGTCCTTGTCAGCGCCGACGCTCGACACCAGCCAGTCGGCGGCGCCCAGTTCGGCAGTGCGCACGGCGGTCGCGTCCTTGAGTTCGTGGCGCCAGTTGCCGAACAGCCCGGCCTCGACCGGATTGCCGACGCCGATCGCCAGTTCCGCACCCAGCTTGGTGCGCGCGCTCGTCCACTTCTCGCCGGGCATGGTGAGACCAACGACCGCGGAGCCGGTTTCGGACACCGAACCGGCCTTGCTGCGCGCGATCTCGATCCCCGCGACCGGCCGGATCACCGAACGATTGCCGAGCTTCACATCCACCTTGGCTTCGAGGGCGGCGGTCAGCGTCCTGATCTTGTAGCTGTCAGCCACTCTCAGGTTGCCGGTGGTCAGGCCGACGTTGCGGACCGTGTCCAGGCTCGCCTCGTTGTAGCCTACCACGAGGCCGAGCGAGAGCGCGCCGAAACGATGCGCGCCATACGCGAAGGCGGACCATGTCTTGATGTCCGCCGAACTGCCGACGTCGCTGAACATGTCACCATCGGTATAGCTGCCACCGATACCGATCCGGGTGCCGTCGATGTTGACGGCGTTTACGCCCGCGATCACGCCGTGGGACTTGCGATCATAGCCGTAGGCAATGCCGTCCTCGCCCACTTCGGTCGACTGGCCGATATAGCGGCCCCATGCGGTCGGGCCCTTGCGGGTCGATTCGACGCCGCAGCCGTCGTCGGTGCCCTGCGGCGCCGGGTCGGTGAACTGCCCGGGCGCCTGCACGGCGGGCGAGCAGCCCCAGGGTTCCTGCGCGGCGCTCAGCGCGGTCTGGCTGATATCGCGTGCAGAGTTCAGCGCCATCTGCATGGTATCGGCATGGATCTCGCCGCTGATCTGCGAGAAGGCGTAGCCCAGTTCTTCGCCATCGTAGCCGTAAAGGCCGCTGAACAACGGGTAGTATGTGCCGCTGCGCGCACCTGCCGCCGGACGGACCCCGTCGAGCCCGGCCGCCGCCCATACCGCGTTGCGCTTCCATCCCGCGCCTGCGCCGAAGGTGGCGAAGCTGGCCGGGGTCACCGCCGCCAGCACTTGCGTTGGGCGATAGATCACGTCGAAGCGCGTGTTAGCGGCAAGTCCCGAACTCGGCTGCGTCACCGAATCGAAGGCTCCCGAGCCGACTGCGCCGCCGTCCACGATCACGAAAGTATCGCCCACCACCGGGGTGAAGGTGTTGTTCCCGCCGGTGATCCCGCGCAAGGTCGGCGCGAGGATGCCGTTGGGCTGGAACGTCGCCCCGGTGGTCAGCGCAAGGCGATCGTAAGTGCCCGCGCCGCCCGCCGCGTTGTAAGTGCGGCCGTCGATCTCGACCTCGAACGTGGCGTCGTCGGCAAGGGTCACGTCGCCCGCCGCCACGATCAGCGTGCCGGGGCTGTTGCCCGGGGCCAGCGTACCGCCGGAGTTGACCGTGACGTCGGCCACGATCGTGCCGCTGCCGCCCAGCCGCGCGCCGTCGTTGATGGTCACGCTCGCGGCCGAAAGCGCGGAGTTGACCAGCAGTGCGCCGCCATCGACCACGAAGCCTTCGTTGAGGGTGCTGATCGCGCTCGACAGGGTCAGGGCGCCCGCGCCGGTCTTGGTCATGCCGCCCACGCCGGTCAGGCCGCCGCTCAGCCCCACGTCGAAGCCGTTGCTGTCGATCGTGCCGCCCTGGCTCTGGACCGTGAACGCGGTGGCCACGTCACCGCCGGAGGCGAACTGGAGCGTGCCGCCCACGAAGTTCGGATTGACGTCGCCGTCGTTCACCTCCTGCGTCGTGTAGAACGCCTTGGCGAGATCGATGTCGGGAATGTCGCCGCCGATCGGGATCAGCACGTCGGAACCGCGCGTCAGGTCGGTCGCGGGGTCGAAGTCGACGTTCGCGTTGGCAGTGGGAATGGCGTTGCCGAAGCCGTCGACGTAGACATAGCCCGAGTGCGCGCCATACGGGCAGTCGAGCGCCACGAAGAGCAGGTCGTAGTCATGCCCCGCGACCATGTCGATGTCCTCGACCTTCCAGTCGCTCGTCACGTAGCGCCCGGCCTGGCGGAAGATCGTCGTGTTCTGCGCGGTATAGGCGCTGTAGGCGATGTTGTTGATGACCTTGCCGGTCGTCTTGTCCACCACCTTGATGATGAACGAGGGACTGTCGGTCGCTCCGTGCGACGGCTCGAGTATCGCATTCCAGGCGTAGTAGAGTTTGTTGCCGGTGTAGTTGGCGACCGACTGCGAGAGCGCGGTGACGCCGTAGTTGGGGCTCATGTCGTTGAGCCGGATCGCGTGGTTGCCCGCGAAGACGGTCGGCATGCCGGTGAACGGATCGAGGTCGCCCGCATTGGTGATCGTGTAGGAATTGGGCGCGCCGGACCAGGTCGAGTCCGCAGGCGGCCACTGCGCCGTGCTGGTCCAGGTGCCCCCGGTGAGGACCCAGCCGGTGGTGTCGCCGCTCTCGAACCCCGGGTTGACGACTGTTTGCCCCAGGGCCGGCGCCGCCAGCGCCAGCGAAGCCGCGAGCGCCATGGCGCTGACGCCCATGCGCGCACGGATCGGGTTCACGGCAAACGTGTTGAGTGTCGCACTACCAAACATGATGTCCCCCTCATGACGAAGCAAAGATGCCTCAGACAGAGGGACTAACTCACGCAAAGTCAGGGGAATAGTAATCAACCCTGTCAGGAAAATTACAAGGCTGGTTATCTTATTAACAGAGAGACTTTTACTTATGCATACTTAGATACATTCAAAATCCCAAGTTTCTGGAACACATACCAAAAAGGCGCCGCCGGGATACGGCAACGCCTTTTCGAACAATCTGCGCTGCGATCAGACCAGAGCGCCGTGGCAGTGCTTGTACTTGTTGCCGGAACCGCAGGGGCACGGCGCATTGCGGCTGATCTGGAGATCGACCCAGGGGTTACCCTCGACAGGGGCACCCGCAGCGACGCCTTCCGGGCTGCCCGCGAGATTCCCGAACAACTGCGCCATCTGCGCCGAACCGTCGCCGTCCGCCGAATTGTCGAAGCCGGTGAACGGGTCGATGTGGCCGGTCAGGAAGTCGGGCAGTTCCGGAAGCTGCGTCTGCTCGGGCATGCGCAGTTCGCTGACCGAGATGATGCGCGTCACGTCCTCGCGGATGCCGTCGAGCATGCGCTCGAACAGGCCGAAGGCTTCCTGCTTGTACTCGTTGATCGGCTGCTTCTGGGCATAGGCGCGCAGGAACACCACCTGACGCAGCGCGTCGAGCGTGGCGAGGTGCTCCTTCCAGTAGTGGTCGAGCCGGTCGAGCAGGATCGACTTCTCGACCTGGCGCCAGATTGCCGGGTCGTCCTGGCTCATCTTCGCGGCCATGTGGGCATCGGCCAGCTCGGTGATGCGCTGTTCGATGTCCTCGGGCTCGAGGCCGTCCTCCTCGATCCACGCCTCGATCGGGGCGTCGATGGCGAGGATGTCCTGCACCTTCTCCTTGAGGCCGGCGACGTTCCAGTGCTCGGGGTAGGAACCGGCGGGGCAGGCATCGGCGACGAGCGAGTTGATGGTGTCGTGGCGCATGTCGACGACGACGTCGTCCACCGCCTCGGCGTCCATGATGTCCGAGCGCTGCTCGTAGATCACCTTGCGCTGGTCGTTCATCACGTCGTCGTATTCGACGACCTGCTTGCGGACTTCGTAGTTGCGCGCCTCGACCTTCTTCTGCGCCGTCTCGATCGCCTTCGACAGCCACTTGGAGCCGATCGCCTCGCCGTCGGCCAGATTGCTGTTCATCATCTTGGAGAACAGCGTGTCGGGGCCGAAGATGCGCAGCAGGTCGTCTTCGAGGCAGAGGTAGAACTTCGACAGGCCCGGATCGCCCTGACGGCCCGAACGACCGCGCAGCTGGTTGTCGATGCGGCGGCTTTCGTGGCGCTCGGTGCCGATGACGCAGAGGCCGCCCGCCGCGAGGACGAGGCGCTTCTGCTCGCCGACTTCCGCCTTGATCTTCGCGATCGCCGCGTCGCGCTCAGGCCCTTCGGGCATGTCGCGCAGCTCGTCCTCGACGCGGAATTCCACGTTGCCGCCGAGCTGAATGTCGGTGCCGCGACCGGCCATGTTGGTGGCGATCGTCACCGCGCCGAGCGAACCCGCCTGCGCGACGATATGCGCTTCCATCTCGTGAAAACGCGCGTTCAGGACCGAGTGCTTGACGCCTTCCTTGTTCAAGAAGTCGGACAGCAGTTCCGACTTCTCGATCGACACGGTGCCGACGAGCACCGGCTGGCCGGTCTCATACTTCTCGCGGATCAGCTTGGCGATGGCAGCGAACTTGTCGAGCGTGTTCTTGTAGAACTCGTCCTCCTCGTCCACGCGCTGCACCGGCACGTTGGTCGGGATGGTGACGACGTTCATCTTGTAGATGTCGTAGAATTCCGGCGCCTCGGTCGCGGCGGTGCCGGTCATGCCCGAAAGCTTGGGGTACATGCGGAAGTAGTTCTGGAAGGTGATCGAGGCGAGCGTCTGGTTCTCGGGCTCGATCTTGACGCCTTCCTTGGCCTCGACCGCCTGATGCAGGCCGTTCGACCAGCGGCGACCGTCCATCATGCGGCCGGTGAACTCGTCGATGATGACGACCTTCTCGTCCTTGACGATGTAGTCGGTGTCGCGCTTGAACATCATCACGGCCTTGAGGGCCTGGTCGAGATGATGGACGACCTGCGTGTTCTCGACGTCGTAAAGGTTCGAGCCTTCGAGCAGCCCTGCGGCCTCGAGCATCCGCTCGGCCTTCTCGACGCCGTCTTCGGTGAGGCTGATGTTCTTGGTCTTCTCGTCAGCCTCGTAGTCTTCGGGCTGAAGCTGCTTCACGATCGCGTCGACCTGGACGTAAAGCTCGCTCTTGTCGTCGGTCGGGCCGGAGATGATCAGCGGGGTGCGCGCCTCGTCGATCAGGATCGAGTCAACCTCATCAACGATCGCGAAGTTAAAGGGGCGCTGCACCATCTGGCTGCGCTCGTGCTTCATGTTGTCGCGCAGGTAATCGAAGCCGAATTCGTTATTGGTGCCGTAAGTAATGTCGGCGCCGTAGGCCTCGCGGCGTTCCCACTCGTTGAGGTTGGGCACGATCACGCCGACGGTCAGGCCGAGGAAGCCGTGCAGCTTCTCCATCTGCTCGGCGTCGCGGCGGGCGAGGTAGTCGTTGACGGTGACGACGTGGACGCCCTTGCCCTCGAGCGCGTTCAGGTAGGTCGGCGCGGTCGCCACGAGGGTCTTGCCCTCACCCGTGCGCATTTCCGCGATCTCGCCGCGGTGGAGCACCATGCCGCCGATCATCTGCACGTCGAAATGGCGCATGCCGTACACGCGCTTCGAGGCTTCCCGCACGGTGGCGTAGGCTTCGGGGAGAATGTCGTCGAGCGTGGAGCCGTTCGCGAGCATCTCGCGGAACTTGGGGGTCTGCGCGGCGAGTTCCTCGTCGCTCATGGCCTCCAGCGTCGGCTCGAAGGCGGCGATCTGGGCGACGATCTTGTCGAGCGACTTGACGTAACGCTCGTTGGACGAGCCGAAGATGGACTTGACGAGTGCGCCGAACATGGCGGTGAACCCCTGTTTTTTCGTGAACTGGATATGATCGGTATGCGCGCTTCACGGCGACACGGCCGGGCGCGGGAATAAGCTCGCGGAAGGTGCGAAAGTTGCCGCGGTGCGCGCTTACTGGCGCGCGCGGTCTATCCCGGTAAGCACGGCCGGCACGGCGACCGGCGCGAAGGCGACCGGCTGCAACGGCGCATGAAGGCGTGTATTGCGCAGGCCCGGCTCGGGCAAGCGCGCAAGGGCGACGGGCGCGCGAGGCGCCTTGGCGGCGACCTCGCGCGCGGCCAGCACCTGCACCGCCGACACCTGCGACGCGCACGCCTCGGCCGGGCCGACGTGGGCGGCAAGCCCGGTCAGAAGAGCGAGCAGGGTCAGGATCAGGCGATGGGCCATCGGAAGGTCAGATAGGGTTGATGACGGGATGTGTCCACATGCGTTTGCGATGAAAGGGCATTGCGGCGGGAAACGGTGTCACCTTGCGCCACGCCGCCGGGGACTTCGACAAGCTCAGGCTGAGCGGGGTCGAGAGGTTTGCACTACCCCGCTCAGCCTGAGCTCGTCGAAGCCCGCACGCCGAAGCCCTCAGGCCTTGCGGGCAAACAGGATCACATGTTCCAGCGCATCGCTGCCCACGGTATCGCCGGTCATCGCCTCGACCGGCACGACCTCGACCGCGAAACCGGCTTCCGCCAGCAGCGCGGCGAAAGCGGCGTCCGGCGTGGCGGACCAGATCGCGAGGATGCCGCCGGGACGCAGGGCGCGCATCGCGGCATCCAGTCCTTCGCGGGCATAGAGCCAGTCGTTGATGCGCCGGGTCAGCCCTTCCGGGCCGTTATCGACGTCGAGCAGCACCGCATCGTAGACGCCGCGCGCCGAAGCGATGAGGATCGCCACGTCATCCTGGACCAGTTGCACGCGCGGATCGTCGAGGCAGTCGCCGGTGTAGACGCGCATCGGGCCGAGCGCCCAGTCGATGATCTGCGGCACGATCTCGGCCACGGTCACTTCGGCGTCGCCCCCCAACACGGCCAGAGCCGCACGCAAGGTGAAGCCCATGCCGTAGCCGCCTATCAGCCATTGCGGCTCGGCGCACTCCCCGAGCCGGTCGCGGGTCATCGTCGCGAGCGCCTCTTCCGACGCATAAAGGTCAGTGCTCATGAGTTCGTGGTGATCGAGAAGGATGACGAACTCGCCCTCGCTGCGCACGAGGCGCAGGCGATCGCCATTCGGCACTTGGGCGACGTCGATCAGTTCGTCGCCTTCCTCAAGCTGGAGGCTCACAGGCCGCGAACCGGGACGCGGAGCGGTTCCGGAAACCGGACGCCCGAAAACCGGATGGTCCTCCGCAGGCGCGGCGGCCTTTTTCGGGATCACTTACGGCGCGCTTTGCGCGCCGCGTAGCGGGCGTCGCGGGCGGCCTTGCGCTCTTTCTCGGTGGTTTCGGGCCTTGGGGCGTTGGCGATGGCCAGCGCGGCCTTTTCCTCGGCCTCCCGCTCACGCCGTTCCTTGATTGCCTGGCGTTTTTCGGCCTGAGCCTTTTCGCGCGCTTCAGCCTTGGCGATGCGCTCGGCCTGGACGGCGGGGTCTATGGGGGCCTGGGCCTTGAGCCTTGCGAGCGCCTTCGCACGCGCTTCGGCTGCGGCGTTACGGCGGGCGTCGAAGCCCGGTTCCTTGTATGCTGCCATTACCTGTTTCTTGTTCTCGTTTTCAGAAGTCAGGCGGGCAGACCGGAAATGCCGGACGCCCGCCTGCCACATGGCTCAGGCGACCTGGAGGTTCACTGCCGAAGTCTTGCCCCGGCGATCGGTTTCCAGTTCGTAGGACACGCGCTGATCACGGTCGAGCGTGCGCAGACCGGCGCGTTCGACGGCCGAGATGTGCACGAAAGCATCGTCGCCGCCGCTTTCGGGCGCAATGAAGCCATAGCCCTTGTCGGCGTTGAAGAACTTCACAGTTCCGGTGATCATGATCTTATTCCTTATCCGCATCGTCTACGGCCTCGAACCCGCGTGGTACGAGCCGCGCCTCCGGGCGCCACTGAGGAAAAGGGAGTGCGATTGAAACGCCCAACATTCCACCTGGGCGACATCAGCGGCGGCGCTGTAGCAGTGTTGGCGCAGCCTGTCACTGTTCACGCGAATTCGGGCCGCAGTTGCTTCTTTCCTACAGGCGAGAGGAAGCGGTACTTTCCGGGCGATGGACCTCCTTGCCCGCCTCTTCCCGCGCCTCGCTTTGCCCGCGTCCCGCAAGGTGACACATCGCGGCTGCAAGGTGACAGGTGCAACGCACAAGGTGACAGGTTCGCCGTGCAAGGTGACACCTTGCCTGCAAAATGTGTCACCTTATACCCCGCAAGGTGACACATTTCGGGCCAAGGTGACACCTTGTTCCCTCTGGACCGTGTCAACCGTGTAAACCCTGTCACCTTGCGCGCTCAACCACCCTTGACCTGCAACGTCCACGCGCTAGGCACCGGCCATGGCCTACCCCGTCTCCCCGCTCGCCTCGCCCTTCCCCGCCCTGCCCGAGATCGCGGGCGTCACCCCGCATGTCGTGCGCGCCGGATACAAGGACTGGGGCCGCTGCGACCTCACTTACGTCACGCTCGAGGAAGGCACCGCCGTCGCGGGTGTGTTCACGAAGAACGTATGCTGTTCCTCCGAGGTCGATCTCGGCCGAGAGAACGTGAAGCTCGGCCGTGCCCGCGCGCTGGTGGTGAATGCGGGCAATTCCAATGCCTTCACCGGCTATCGCGGGCGCGAGGCGGTGGAGCAGATCATGGAGCAGGTCGCCGCGCACATCGGCTGTCCGAAGGAGCAGGTCTTCGTTTCCTCGACCGGCGTGATCGGCGTGCCGCTGCCCAAGGACAAGGCGCGCGAGGGCGTGGAAAAGGCCCTCACTGCGCAGCCCTGCAGCTGGGAAGACGCGGCGAACACCATCGCCACCACCGATACGTTCGCGAAAGGCGCAACGGCTACCGCCATGGTCGGCGATACGAAGGTCACGATCAGCGCCATCATCAAGGGCTCCGGCATGATCGCGCCCGACATGGCGACGATGCTGGGGTACCTGTTCACCGACGCCGCCGTGGAGCCGGGCTTCCTCCAGGCCTGCCTCTCCGCCGCGAACCTGCGCACGTTCTCGTGCATCACCGTCGATTCGGACACCTCGACCAGCGACACCGTGCTGGCCTTCGCCACCGGCAAGGCAGGCAATGGGCCGATAACCGGCTTCGACAGCCCCGGTGCCCACGCCTTCGCCGCCGCGATCCATGACGTCTGCCGCCAGCTCGCCCACCTCGTCGTGCGTGACGGCGAAGGCGCGCAGAAGTTCATCGCCGTCTCGGTCTCGGGCGCCGTGTCGGATGAAAGCGCACGCAAAGTCGGCATGGCGATCGCAAACTCGCCGCTGGTCAAGACCGCAATCGCCGGAGAGGACGCCAACTGGGGCCGCGTCGTCATGGCCGTGGGCAAGGCGGGCGAGCCCGCCGACCGTGACAAGGTCTCGATCGGCTTCGGCGGCACCTGGGCCGCGCAGCAGGGGCTGCCGCTGGCGGACTACGACGAGGCCCCCGTCGCCGCGCATCTCAAGGGTCAGGACATCTCGATCGAGGTCGATCTCGGCCTCGGCGAAGGCACCGCGACCGTGTGGACCTGCGACCTGACGCACGGCTACATCTCGATCAACGCGGACTACCGGAGCTGACATGACTGCACCATTCTTCACGATCTGGGGCCGCCTGAACTCGCACAACGTCAAGAAGGTGGCCTGGTTCGCCGAGGAACTGAGCCTCAAGTACCTGCGCCACGACATCGGCGGGAAGTTCGGCTTCACCGAGGAATACCTCGCCAAGAACCCCAACCGCCTGATCCCCACGATCGAGGACGGCAAGGTGATGCTGTGGGAATCGAACGCGATCCTGCGCTACATGGCGGCCGAATACGGCGGCCCGGCATGGTTCGCCGCCGATCCCATCGACCGCGCCCTCGCCGACCGCTGGATGGACTGGCAGTTCACTTATGCCGACGCTCAGCGCGCCCCGTTCCTCGCCACCGCACGCCAGTCGCCGGATCAGTGGGACCATGCTGCCATCGCCAAGGGCATCGCCGACTGCGCAAAACAGCTGGCGGTGATGGACAAATACCTCGCCGAAAAGCCCTGGCTCTCGGGCGCGCAGTTCGGCATCGGCGACATTCCCATGGGTGTCTACGCCTACACCTGGTTCAACCTGAAGTTCGACGCCTTCGGGATCGAGCGACCGGAATTTCACGCCATTGCCGACTGGTACGCGCGCGTCGTCAAGCGTCCCGGCTTCGCCGAGCAGGTGATGATCCCCCTCACATGATCACGCCCAGTCTCCACGCCGCCGTCGAGAGCGTCATACGCGAGGCGAGCGAGCACGCGATCCTCCCGCATTACCAGAAGCTCGCCGCCAGCCAGATCGACGCCAAGGCCCCGGACGACGTCGTGACCATCGCCGACAAGCAGGCCGAGGCGCTGCTGACCGAACGGCTCTCCGCACTGCTCCCCGAAGCGGACGTGGTGGGCGAGGAAGCGGTCTTCGCCGACACATCGGTGATGGAGTGCCTGAAGGACCGCCTGTGCTGGATCGTCGATCCGCTCGACGGCACCAACAACTTTGCCGCCGGCAAGCCGCCTTTCGGCGTTCTGGTCGCGCTGGCGGACAAGGGCGAGACGATCGGCGGCTGGATTCTCGACTGCCTGACCGGACGTTTCTGCCGCACCGACCTCGGCGGCGGCGCGTGGATCGACGGGGAACGGATCACCGCGCGCACCACCGGACAGGAACCACCGGTCGCCGCGATCTCGACGATCTTCCTCGATGACGGCGCGCGGGAGAAGGTGCTCACGCACATCGCGCCGCACTACACCCTCGTCGACATCCCGCGCTGCGCGGCGGAGCAGTACCCCCGTCTCGTAAACGGCACCAACGACATATCCGTGTTCAACCGCACCCTGCCGTGGGACCACGCGGCGGGCGTCCTGTTCCTCAACGAAGCAGGCGGCAAGGCGGCAAGGCCGGACGGCAGCGCCTACCGCGTGGACGAATACGAACGCCGCGACCTGATCGGCGCGTCGAGCCCGGCGCTGTGGGATGCCTTTGCGGACGTAGTGGCGAGGCTGGCATAAATACCTTGGCAGCCTTTGCGGCGAGGGCTTCGACAAGCTCAGCCTGACCGGTGTTGAGAGCAGGTCTTCAAATTCCACTCAGGCTGAGCTTGTCGAAGCCCCCAGCCGCGCGCGCTACGCAAAAGAAAACCCCCGCCGTTCGCACGGCAGGGGGCCTCTTCAAACCGAAACCAAAGCGATCAGAGCTCGCTTTCAATCCAGCCCTTGAGCGCGCTCTTGGGCGCCGCGCCGAGCTTCTTGGCGACCGGCTGGCCGTCCTTGAACAGCACCAGCAGCGGGATCGACTGCACGCCGATCGCGGCGGGCGTGTCGGTGTTGGCCATGATGTCCATCTTGGCGATGGTGACCTGTTCGCCCAGTTCCTCGGCGATTTCCTCGAGGGCGGGGGCGATCATCTTGCACGGACCGCACCAGTCCGCCCAGAAATCGACGAGGACGGGCTTGTCGGACTTGAGGACGTCGGCCTCGAAGCTGGCATCGGTGACGGCAATGGTGGACATCGATTGACTCCTGAACTTTAGAATTGGGCGACAATTTAAGGACGAAACCCGGCGACGCAACGCCGGAGCGGTGAAAGCTTTACTCGCGCGGCGCCAAGTCCGGCTTGTGGACTGCGAGAACATCGGCCGGAACCGCGATCAGGCGCGGTACGGCCGTGTAGAGCAGCGCCACCTCGACGGCCCGCCCCGGGAAGGTCGCTTCCAGCGCGGCGGCATAGGCGCCCATCTGGCGCAGCACACCACGCGGCACCGCGTCGATCCGGTCGGGAGGACGCCGCGCGCTCTTGTAGTCGACCAGCCGCACACGGCCCGATTCTATCACCAGCCGATCGATCGTGCCCGCCACGACCTGACCGCCGACCACTGCCGCGACGGGCACTTCGGCGAGACTGTCGGGGCCGAAGAGGTCTGCCCAGCCCGGATTGCCGAGCACCGCCAGCGCGCTCCCCAGCAGTGCATCGCGATCCTGCGCCGGAAGATCGGCGGCGTGCCGCTCCAGCCAGCCCCGTCCGGCATCCTCGCGCGCGGCTGCCGCCACATCCGGCAATCGCTCCAGCAGCTTGTGGACCAGCGTACCACGCCGCGCCGCATCGCGCCCCGCACCCGGTGGGAACGGGGGATCGGGCGCGTCTTCCTCACCCAGCGATGACGGCGCCAGCGGACGCGGCGGACGCGGCTCGGCGGGCGGCGCACGCTCCAGCCAGCGCGGCAACGGCTCGCGCAAGTCCAGCATCGGGCCGCCCGCGCCCTTCGCCGCGCGAACCGGCACCGGAGCGGCCGGCTCGCCATGTTCGCAGCGCGCACCCCAAATGGGATCGCCCAGTTCCGCCTCGACCGGGAAAAGGGCGCGCAGCCGGGCATACCAGCTCTTGGGACTGGGCTCGCCCTTGTCCCGATTGCTTAGCGCGCCGCCGACGAACAGGGCTTCCTCCGCCCGGGTCATGGCGACGTACAGCAGGCGCCAATGCTCCTGCTCGTCGCCGCGCCTGCCCTCCTCCAGATGGTCGGCGATGCGGCCCTGCTTCTCATCCTTCGAGAGCGGCGGCAGCGGGATCGTGCGCGCTTCGTTGGCGGGATCGGGCAAGTCGATGCCCCGCTCGCGCGCGTTGTCGGGATTGCTGGTCGCATCGGCGAGGATAACGATCGGCGCCTGCAGGCCCTTGGAGCCATGCACCGTCATCACCCGGACGAGGCCCGCCGCATTGTCCGCCTCACGCTTCAGTTCGCCATCGCCCGCATCGAACCATGCCAGGAATCCGGCAAGGCTTGGCGTGTCGGTGACGGCATAGGCCTTGGCGGCGTTGATCAGTTCGTCGATCGGATCGTTCGCCTCCGAGCCCAGCCGCGCCACCAGTCGCCGCCGCCCCTGCCAGGGGCCGACCAACAGCCACTGCAGCAAGTCCTGCGGCGGTTCGTAATCCGCAAGCCGCAGCACCTCGCCCAGTTGCTCCATCACCGCCGCGACCTCGGGCTCGCGCGAGCGGCGCAAGTGATCCCACAGCCGCGTGTGCTTTTCCCGATAGCCATGCGCAAGAAGCTGTTCCTGGCTCCAGCCGACCAGCGGCGACACCAGCAGCGCGGCAAGGTTGAGGTCGTCCAGCGGCTGCACCGCGAAGCGCAGCGCGGCGACGAGATCCTTGACCGCCAGCGGCGCACCCAGGCGCAGACGATCGACGCCCGCCACCGGCACACCGGCCGCATGAAGCCGCGCGACGATGAGCCCGGCCAGTTCCTTGCGCTGGCGAACCAGCACCATGATGTCGCCCGCCCGCGCCCGGCGCGGCGTGCCCTTGACGAGGGTGAAGCCCGGCCCTTGATCGTCCAGCCAGTCGCGCACCTGCAGCGCGATGCGCTCGGCCATCTGGCGGTCGGGGCGCGAGAGCCAGTCGGGCGCGGTGCCCTCCTCGTCGCCCGAAGCGTCGTCATCCTCGTCGTCGGCGAGATCGCTCACCGGGCGCCACAGCGCGACGTACCCCGGACGCTCCTGCCCCTGATGGCGTTCAGCGGGACGGTCGAGGCCGAAATTCTCGTGCCCGATCCCGGCGATGGCCCGGTCCACGAAGTCCAGCACCGTCTGCGCGGTGCGGAACGAGCGGTCGAGGCCGTATTCGCGGAACTCGGGCGGCTCGAAGCGGTCGCGCAGCATCGCCGCATTCTGCGCCGCCTCGCCCATCTCACGCCGCACGCGATCGGCGGCGCGGCGGAAGTTCTCCGGGCTTGTGCCCTGGAACCGAAAGATCGCCTGCTTATAGTCCCCGACCACGAACAGGGTACGCATCAGGTCCTCATGCTGACCCAGACCCGCCCAGAACTCGCCGGCCATCGCAAAGATGATGTCCCACTGCGCCGCGTTGGTATCCTGCGCCTCGTCGACGAGGATATGGTCGAACCGGCGGTCCAGCTTGTAGCGAATCCAGTCCGCCTGCGCCTGATTGGCCAGCAGGTCGGCAGCGCGGCGGATCTGGTCGTCGAAGTCGATCAGCCCCTCGCGCTGCTTGGCCGCGTCCCAAGCCACCGAAAAGGCACGGCCGAGCCGCAGTGCCGGGACCAGCCTGTCCGCCAGCGCCAGCAGCGCCCGCATCGCTCTGATCTCAACGATGCACTCAACCACCCGCGCGGCGGAATCCGCGTAGCCGGGGTCAAGCTTATCCTGCGACTTGCTGGCCTTGGGCTCACCCTTCTGAGTCAGGAACTCCCTGGCCAGCGCGTCGAGGCTGTCCAGTCGCTGCGCCCCATTGCCCAGCAGCCACTCGCTGATCGCATCGACGGCGGCGAGCCCGGTCTTGGTCCCCCACTCATTGTTTACCGCCATGCAGTGCCGAAGCGAGCGCACGTCGAACGCCGCATCCTCGCACCGCGCACAAAGCCATTCGCGATCCGCGTCGGAAGGCAGGCCGAGGAGGCGCAGCACATTGAGGCGCATGTCGCCTGCCTGCCAGCTGCCGGGGCCGAACCACGCCTCGCGCGCCGAAGCGCAGCGCAGCAGGAAGGCCATCACCGCGTCCGGACCATGCCGCAGCGACAATTGCTCCACCGCCTGCAGCAAGGCAGGGTCGCCGAAGGGACCGTTCTCGGCATCCACAAGCAGGTCGGCCAGCACTTGCCGCGCCAGGAGGTCGCGCTCACGATCCTCCATCGGGCGGCTGCCGGGGATGAGATCGGCTTCCAGCGGGAAAGTCGCCAGCAGCCATTGCGAGAAGGCATGGATCGTGTCGATCCGCAGCCCCCCGCCCGGACTGTCAAGCACCGAGGCGAACAGCGTGCGCGCCCGCGCGAGGTTCTCCTCGCTCGCCTGCGCGCCGATCGCGGCAAGGCGCGCCCGCAGGTCGAACTCGCCAAGGCGCACCCATTCGGCCAGCGTACCGTTGATGCGCGCCGCCATTTCGGTGGCGCCAGCCTTGGTGAAAGTCAGGCACAGTATCTGCGAGGGGTCCACGCTCGGCTGCAGCAAAAGCCGCAGCACGCGCGAGGACAGCACTTGCGTCTTGCCTGTCCCGGCCGATGCGGAAAGCCACACCGTCTCCCGCGGATCGACCGCACGCATCTGGTTTCCGTGAAGCGGATGGACGGCGGCGGGACCGCTCATGCTGCACCCTCGGATTTGTTGCCGAGCGAGGTGATCCACTCGTCCAGCCGCATCAGCTGGTCGTAATCGGCGTAGCTGCCCAGTTCCGGGTTCAGGCGCGCGGTGAAGGGCTGATCGCCCAGAATCCAGCGGTCGAGCGCGTCGTCGAGGTAGCGCAGCGTCTCGGGCAGGAAGTCCTCGCGCGGGATGCCGGACTTCTTGCGGCCTTTCAGAACCGGCTCGAACATGTAGCCCATGGTGCCATCCTTGGCCTTGGCCATCGACCAGTATTCGAACGAATCGGCCACGCCCTCGACACCATCGAATCCACCGTCCTTCGCGATCAACGCGATGAGGCCGAGTTGCAGCGCGAAGCCTTCCTGCACGCGGCTGCCGGTCGGCGGCTGGCCCGTCTTGTAATCGACCACGGCGAGGCTGCCGTCCTCGCGCCGGTCGATGCGGTCGGCGCGGCCGTGGATGCGCACGTCGCGGCGGCGCATGGCGCCCGACTTCTCGACCGCGGCGACCTTGCGGCCGGTGCCCTTGCCTTCAAGAATCATGCTCTCGAACGTTTCCAGCGCAGCGGAAAGACGCGGCCACCACAACACGCGCATCAGCGGATGCGCGTTCTGCTCGGTCAGCACGCCTTGCGCGATGGCATGGAGGCCGCCCGCTGGCTCACCTGCCTTGTGCCAGCGCTCCATGATGAGGTGCGCGACCTCGCCCTTCCAGGCAGCGCTCGGCTCGGCATCAAGACCGTCGAGGCTGCGCAGACCGAGGATAGCGCTGGCGTAGAACTGGTAGGGATCGCCGCGCAAACGGTCGAGCCCGGTAACCGAGACGTCCACCTTGCGCTGCTCGGCCGAGGGCATCGGCTGCGGGCGCGGATGTGCCGCGACCGGCGTTGCATCGTCGAGCAGGCGCGCGAGGCGCACGGCCTCGCTCTCGAGATGGCGTTCCAGCTGGTCGCCCAGCATCGCGCGCACACGCAGCACGAAGCGCGAGGGGATCACCGGCCCGCCCTCATCCCGCTGCGCCCAACTCAGCACGACCTCGGGCGCGCCGAGCGCGGCGGCAAGGTCATGCGCGGAAAGACCGATGCGAAAGTCCGCGCCCGGCACTCCGAGCGCGCGCAGGACGGCGGGCGGCAACAGTGCATCGAGCGCCGCACTGCCCGGCCATACCCCCTCGACAAGGCCCCCGCAGATAACGAGGTCGGCGCGGCTCATGCGCGCTTCAAGCAGGCCATAGACCGACACGCGCGGATGCCCGCCCCACGGCGGGCGCACCGAGACCCGGTCCATCGCATCGCGCAGCACGGCGCCGATCTCGCGCGGGTCAAGCAAGGTGCCTGCCGCTCCTGCTGCCCCGCGCAATTCCTCCACGAAGGCGCTGAGCGCGCGGCCATCCGCACCGCCCCACAGCGTCTCACCGCACAGCGTTTCGGCGGCATCGGCAAGCAGGCCGAGCAGGCGCTCAAGCGGTTCCGCTTCGCCCAGTTCCGACAGTGGCGTCAGGATCGCCTCGATCCCGGCCCACCATCCGCCCAGCTTCGCGGCTTCCGCCCTGGCCGCCAGCGGTGCCAGTCCGGCACCGGGGCGCGGCCCGCGCAGCGCGAGGTCAAGCTTGCGCGCATTCTCCAGCCAGCGCGGACGCCCCGGCCCGTTCCCGGCGAGGGGATGGACGAGCAGCGCGACGAGCGGCACCGGCGCGGCCTGCTGCGCGACCACTTCGGCCAGCAACAGCAGCAGGCGACCGGCGGCGGTCTGCGGCAACGGGCGACCGGCAGTGTCGTCCGCCTCGATCCCCCAGCGCTCCAGATGGCTGACGACGCGCGCCGCCAGTCCCCGGTCGGGTGAGATGAGCGCGACGCGGCGCTCCGGCGTTTCCAGCGCTTCGCGGATAAGCACGGCGATGGCCTGCGCCTCCTCGCCGGGATGCGTGCTTTCCATCAGGCGCACTTCGCTCAGGCGGCGCTGCTCGGCGGGCAGATCGACCCAGGCGGCGGACGCGCGCGGCGGCAAAAACAGGTTGGAGATCGCGCGGCTGCGCTCGGGCGGCGCGGCGGCAAGGCCCGAGCGGTGCCACGGCTGCACTTCCCCGCGCGCAAGCCCCATCCGATTGAGCAGCAGCTTGAGGTGATATTGCGGGTGCGTCACCGCATCGGCGCGGCCGAACGGCGGGTCATCCGGCTGCGCAGGAGCGCCAGCGGTGCCCAGTTCCCCCCAGACCTCGTCCGCCAGCGACAAGTCGAGGTCGGGCAAGACGACGAGGCCCTGCGGCATCTCGCTAACGACGCGCAGCAATCGCGCCAGCGCGGGCGAGGCGCCGGTGACGCCCGCCGCGATGACCGGGTGCGGCGGAGGCTGGTCCTGCCAGCGCGCCGCAGCGTGATCGAACAGCCGGTTGCGCCGGTCCGGCGCGTCGATCTCGCCGCGCGCGGCCAGCTCCGCGATCCAGTGCTGCTGCACCTTGAGGAAGCTGCGGGTGTTGTCGCTCCAGTGACCGGCAAGGTCGCCGACGATGCCGATGACGCGCTCGGACATGAGATCGATCGGGGCGATCTCCTCGGCCATCAGGCGGTCCATGGTGCGGCCGATCTCGAAGGCGCGGCGCAGCAATGCTGCGCCGGTTCCCGCAGCATCACCTTCGACGTCGCGCAAGTAGTGCGCAAGACGCAGCCAGCGGCGCGTGGCATCGGCGGCAGGCGGTATGTCCGCCGCGCCCAGCGGATCGAGCAGCGGGCCTAGCGCCTCATCGAGGTCAAGGTCACCCACCACGGCCATGCGCGGCAGCAGCATACCCGAGCCGGAGTGGCGCACGAAAGCCTCGGTCATCGTGCGCACCGTGCGGCGGCTCGGCAGCAGCAGCGTCAGCCGCGCAAGGGCGATCTCGTCCTTCGCATAGCGCGGGATGAGCCCGGCGACGAGGGCGTCGGCAAAACCACGATGCGCAGCAATGGAGTAGACTTTCGGACCTGTCCGGTCAGGCACGGGTCAGCCATTCCTCGGTCGGCCTGATGGCAGCGGGCTCGCCCACTTCGAACCATAGGCCCTGGTGCGAGATGCCGTAGAGGCGACCTTCCTCGATCGCCCGGCTCCACAGCAGGTTGGTGGAGAACGCACCCTCCGGCGCATCGCGCAGCAGGCGCTTCGACACGAGCTGGATGCCGGTGTAGATGAACGGCGCCACCCGGCCCTGACGGCGGCGCGAGACGCGGCCTTCGGGATCGAGGTGGAAGTCCCCCTCGCCACGATAGTTCAGCGCCCGGGTGTGCGGTACCATCAGCAGCAGCGCGTCCATCCGCTCCGCATCCCACGCCTGCGAGAGTTCGGCGAAGACGTCCTTGGGGCCGTCGAGCCAGATGTTGTCGCTGTTCAGGCAGAAGAACGGGTCGGGCAGCAGCGAGGCCGCCCTGACCATGCCGCCGCCGGTTTCCAGCAGCAGTTCACGCTCGTCGGACAGGGTGACGGCAGGCGCGGTCTTGCGGACCTTGAGATGGCCTTCGAGCGCGTCGGCCATGTAGTGCGCGTTGACCACCGCCTTCGTCACGCCCGCATTGCCGAGCTTGTCGAGCGCATGGTCGATCAGCGACTTGCCCGCGACGCGCACCAGCGGCTTGGGCTGGGTGGCGGTGAGCGGGCGCATGCGCTTGCCGAGGCCCGCGGCAAGGACCATCGCGGTATCGCTGGCGAGCTGTTTCACCGGACGAACTCCCCGCCGTTCGCCTCGCGCAAGGCGGCGGGGATATTGGCGTCGAACCACGCGGCGACGGGCGCCATCGCGGGATGCGCAAGGTCGCGCTCCATCGCAGCCCAGACGCGCGGGATCAGGTCGAGGTAGCGCGGCTTGCCGTCGCGCCGCCACAGCCGCACGAAGATGCCGACGATCTTGGCGTTCCGCTGCGCGCCGAGGCGGGCATAATCGGCGAGGAAGGCATCGACGTCCGTGCCCGTCTTCTGCACGTAGCGGTCGAACATCTGCGCTTCCAGCTCGGGCGAGACTTCGCGCCGGGCATCCTGCAGCAGCGAGACGAGATCATAGGCCGGATGACCGACGAGCGCGTCCTGAAAGTCCAGCAGGCCCTGCTTTTCGAGGCTGCCGAGGAGCATGATGTTCTCGGCATGGTAGTCGCGCAGCACGGTGACGCCGGGACGCTGGCGCGGCAGCAGCGGCGAGAGCGCCTGCTCCCACGCGCTCACGAAGCCTGCGGCATCGACGTAGAGGCTCTGCGCGGTGCAGTACCAGTCGATGAACAGCTTCACCTCGCGGATATATTCCGCCAGCGAGTAATCGAGGAACGGCCCGGCGGGCAGCTGGTGCAGCTTCGCCAGCGCGTCGATCGCGGCGGAGTAGACCGCCGCCTCGTCCGCTGGCCACTGGTCGAGATAGTCGCGCATGCGCGCATCGCCGAAGTCCTCCATCAGGATGAGCCCCTTGTCGGGCTTCTCCGCGAGGATGCGCGGCGGGCGCATGCCGTTGTCGTCGAGCCAGTGCGCGGCGCGCAGGAACGGGCCGATGTCCTCCTGCGGCGGCGGCGCGTCCATCAGCATCGCGGTGGCGCCATCGAGGCTGCGGATGCGGAAGTAGCGGCGGAACGAGGCATCGCCCGGCAGCGGCTCGACCGCCGCGCCTCCCCAACCGGCGGCGGCGAGAAAGGCATCAAGGCCCTCGGGAAGATCAACGGTGCTTGGCGTCATACAGGTATACGCCCTAGCCAATCCGGCCCGCCTTCGACAATGGCGATCCTGCCCTCTTCCGCAACTTCCAGCGTGATGGAGAGGCAGCCCGGCTCATGTGCGAAGCCGCCCGCGTGGTCGGGCCACTCGGCGATGAGCACCGCGCCTTCGCGGTAGTCGTCGAGGCCGATCTCCTGCGCTTCGTCGGGGTGGTTCAGGCGGTAGAAGTCGGCGTGGACCAGCGGCAGGCGAACCGCTGGTGGGTCGTAAGGCTCGATGATCGCAAAGCTGGGCGACGGCACTTCGCGCTCGTGCCCGAGCCCGGCGATGATCGCGCGCGCCAGCGTGGTCTTGCCCGCGCCGAGCCCGCCGGTCAGCGCGATCACGTCGCCGGGGAGCAGCGCATCGGCGAGCTTGCGGCCCCATGCGTCCATCGCCGCGAGGTCGGGCAGCGCGAGTCTCATGGCAGTTCGATCAGCGCGCTGGTGCCCTTGCCCGGCTCCGATTCGAGTCGCAGGCTGCCACCGTGCGCCTCCACCAGCTGGCGGGCGAGCGGCAGGCCGAGGCCGTCGCGGCTCTCCACCTTCCCGTCGGCGCTGACCTTCATCCCGTCGAGCGCTCGGGCGAGCGTGCGGCTGTCCATTCCGGCCCCCTTGTCCTGCACGAGTATCTGGATCGCATCGCCTTCTCCGGCCTTGCGACGCGAAATCTGCACAAGGATCCGCCCACCGCGCGACGATGCGGCGATGGCGTTATCGACGATATGCCCGACCGCGCGCGCCAGCCTTCGCCGGTCGGCAACGAGCGGGCGGAGCAGACCCTTCGCCTGAAGGTCCAGCGTGAGGCCCGCCTTCTGCAGCCGCCCTGCCCTCTCCTCGACCACCGCGCGCACGAAGGGCATCGGGTCGATCTCCTCGAACTTGAGCGGGAGCAGGCCCGCCTCGCTCTGCGACAGGTCGAGCAGGCTGTCGATGTGATCGCCCAGCTGCTGCGACGCCTCGATGATCGAGCCGACGTAATCGCGCCCTGAATCGTTGAGGTCGCCGCCTATGCCGAGGTCCAGCATCTCGGCGAAACCGCCGATCGAGGTCAGCGGCGTGCGCAGTTCCTTGCTCATGTTGGCGAGGAAGCGGGTCTTGATCGCATCCGCCTCGATCAGCGCGGCGTTGCTTTCGCGCAGGGCCTGCTCGGCCTTCATCGAATCGGTGATGTCGAGCACCGCGAGCAGGCCGTTGCCGTCCGGCAGCGGCACGCCTGCATATTCGAGCACGCGCCCATCCGCCAATGTAATGCGCCCGCCGGTCTGCGTGCGGTCGAGCGTCGCGGCGCGCACGACGTTGCCCACGGTTTCCGCCTCGACCGGGCGCTTGAGGCGCGAGGCGATCTTCTTGAGCAGCGCTTCCACATGCGGATGGGTGTCGAGGAATTCGCTCTCCAGCCCCCAGTCGGCGGCGAAACGGCGGTTCCAGATCTGCATCCGGCCATCGGGCGCGAACACCGCGACCGATTCGAACAGGCTGTCGAACGTGGCGGTGCGGGTGCGCAGCAGGGTGTCGCGCACGGCGGAAAGGCGCAGCTGTTCGGTGCGGTCCTCGACGATCAACAGCAGCCCGCCGTCAGGCACCGGCTGGGCGACGATGCGCAAGTGCGTGCCGTCCGCCAGCGTCCAGCTTTCCTCCTGCGTCGAGCCTGCCGAAAACCAGCCCGCCTTCTCGCGCCGCCATGCCGGGAAATCGCGCGCCTCGGGCACGCGGCCCGCATCGCGCGCGGCATCGAGCAGGCGCTCGAAGGCGGGCGGGTCGACGAGGATACGGCCGTCGAGCTTGAACAGGCGCTGGAACGGCTGGTTGGCGAAAGCGAGCCGCCGCTTGGCGTCGAACTGCGCCACGCCCGCGGAAAGCTGGTCGAGCAAGGCCCGCTGCGCCTCGCGAAAGGCGCGGAAGGAGCGGGACATCTCCTCCAGGTCCTCGATGTCCACGGCATAGCCTGCGACGCCGTCGTCCCCCAGCGGCAGGTCGCTGACACGCAGGGCGCGGCGCTGGCCGTCGATGGTGGTCGAGACGATACGCTCGATCGGGATGCCCTTTTCCGCCGCCTTCCGGGCGACTTGTCCCGGGGCGAGGCCATCGACCGATTCGATCAGTTCGATTCCCTTGACGACCACGTCGTCGGCGTTCTTGGCGCCCACGGCGGCGACGTAGGCGTGGTTGACCAGTTGCAACTCGCCATCCGGGCGGCGGAACCACATCGGCATCGGCGCGGCCTCGATCAGCGAGACGAGCGCGTGGAAGTCACCGCGCGCGCGGGCGGCTTCGTCGCGCAGGCGGACGAGTTCGGTCTCGCTGTCGGAAAAGTCGAAGACCCAGACCAGCGCAGCGCCGCCGGGCGAGACCTGAGGGTCGGAAAGATGCCCGCGCAGGGCGAGGCTGCGACTGGAGCCATGCGGGGTGACTGCCATGCGGAACGGCGCGGCGGTCTTCTGGCAGCGGCGAACGGCCTCGGTTAGTTCGGCGAGTTTCTCGGCGGGCAGGCCGCGATCATTTCCATCCAGTTCGGAGAGGAACTGCGGCACTTCGTCCAGCCCCAGCCACTGCGCGAGGCGCGGAGAAGCCTCGATCCGGCCGTCGGTGCGCACCAGCAGCGGCAGCGCGGGCGATTCCTCGACCATGCGGCCGAGGCGGCGGGCGGAGCGCAGTTGCGCCTCGGCGCGGTTCTGGCGCGAGCGGGCGGACAGCACGGCCCAGGCGGCGGCAATCGTCCAGGCGCCGAGCAGCAGACCGATCAGGAGAGGCAGGAAACGCGAGAATTCCATCGCCACAGGCTATGCTGCGCGCGGATGGCCCTGACAATGGGGGATGGCGCGAAAGCGGTAGATACGCGGGGTGGCCGACGGATGGACGTTCACGCCCTCTTGTTTACGACACCGTCATAAGCCCCTCCCGTCCATCATGCGTGACATTCACGAAAATTATCGGCGACAGGTTAGGGCGGGTGGGAAAGTGGATTCCCACGGATAGCAGGTCAGGAAGACGCCCTCGCCTTTCCTTACCCCTCCGGAGCTATGGCCAATCCGCCGATCGCCACGCACAATATGGAGAAAGCATGGTGCGGCGTCGAAGCCTGCGGCTGCCCAAATGAATAGGCAAAATAACTAGGCAATCGAAATAAGACTATATCATCAAAAGAGAATTTTCATTTTGATGGAACAGTTAATAAATCTTCACTGTGTCTCACGGATAAAAATTTCCAATGTTCCCAAAATCATAAGGGAACCCCATGGGTAATGACGAACAACCGCGGCTACAACGGCCTGACACGCCGGCAAAGTCAGTGCCTGGCCCTGGTAAATCAGGGGATGACCTCAAAGGAGATCGCCCGGCAACTCGATCTTTCGCCATCGACGGTGGATAATCACCTGCGAGAAGCCATTGTGCGTATGGGAAAGAACAATCGGCAGGAGGCCGCGCGCGATTTCGCGTTGGCGCACCTCCAGGTGGACCAATCCGAACGTTTGCCGGGAGATTGTTTACCCCGCGCGATGTCACTCGTCCGCCTTGATGACATCGGACCGTTCACCGTATTCATATGTAAGAATTGATCAGCCATTATTTAGGCTTTTGCACTTCGAATGACTGCGGAAACGCAAAAAGGGCGCCTCCTTTAAAGAGACGCCCCTTCTGCATCGACATCAAACCGTGATCAGTAGCGGTAGTGGTCCGGCTTGAACGGACCCGCTTCCGGCACGCCGATGTAGTCGGCCTGCTTCTTCGACAGCTTGGTGAGCTTCACGCCCAGCTTTTCGAGGTGCAGCGCTGCGACCTTTTCGTCGAGGTGCTTGGGCAGGACGTAGACGCGGTTCTCGTACTCGTCGTTCTTGGTGAACAGTTCGATCTGCGCGAGCGTCTGGTTCGTGAAGCTCGACGACATCACGAAGCTGGGGTGGCCGGTGGCGCAGCCCAGGTTCACCAGGCGGCCCTTGGCGAGGACGATGATCTGCTTGCCGTCCGGGAACGTGACAAGGTCGGTGCCCGGCTTCACTTCCTTCCACTCGTAGTTGTCGAGAGCCGCAATCTGGATCTCGCTGTCGAAGTGGCCGATGTTGCAGACGATCGCCTTGTCCTTCATCGCGGCCATGTGCTCGCCGGTGATGACGGAATCGTTGCCGGTCGCGGTGACGAAGATGTCGCAGCGGGTCACGGCTTCTTCCATGGTGACGACTTCGTAGCCTTCCATGGCGGCCTGCAGGGCGCAGATCGGGTCGATCTCGGTCACCATCACGCGGGCGCCGCCGTTGCGCAGCGAAGCGGCCGAACCCTTGCCGACGTCGCCGAAGCCGGCGACGCAGGCGACCTTGCCGGCCAGCATCACGTCAGTGGCGCGGCGGATCGCGTCGACCAGCGATTCCTTGCAGCCATAGAGGTTGTCGAACTTCGACTTGGTCACGCTGTCGTTCACATTGATCGCGGGGAACGGCAGCTTGCCGTCCTTCGCCAGGTGATACAGGCGGTGGACGCCGGTGGTGGTCTCTTCCGAGACGCCCTTGATCGCGTTGACAGTGCGCGAGAGGTAGCCCGGCTTGGCCTTCAGGAAGGCGTTGAGTGCGCGAACGAACTCGATTTCCTCGGCGTTGCTGGGCTCGAACAGCTTCTCGCCCGCTTCGACACGCGCGCCCCACAGCGCGAACATGGTGGCGTCGCCACCGTCGTCGAGGATCATGTTGCACGTCTGGTCGGGATTCTCGTCCGTACCCCAGTCGAAGATGCGGCCGACGTAGTCCCAGTAGTCCGACAGCGATTCGCCCTTGATGGCATAGACCGGGATGTCCTGCGCCGCGATGGCGGCGGCGGCGTGGTCCTGCGTGGAGAAGATGTTGCAGGTGGCCCAGCGCACGTCGGCGCCGAGAGCCACGAGCGTCTCGATCAGCACTGCGGTCTGGATCGTCATGTGCAGCGAGCCGGTGATGCGCGCGCCCTTGAGCGGCTGCGCGGCGCCGAATTCCTCACGCAGCGCCATCAGGCCCGGCATTTCGGTTTCGGCAATGGCGATCTCGGTGCGGCCGTAATCGGCGAGCGCGATGTCGGCGATGGCGTAGTCGGGGGCGGTGGTGGTGGCCACGGGGGAAACTCCTGGTCGTGAAGGGTCGGCATCGAAAACGGTACAGGACGCCGACAATCGCGCCTCCCTACCCGTTCGACCCGATCGAAGCAAATATAAAGATATCTTTATATGCTCACTCGTTGCCGCCTTGCGGTCCAGCCCTATATCTGGCGCGCGAAGCGATTCACCTTAATGGAAAGGACGAATGCAATGACCATCTCCGTTGGCGAGAAGCTGCCTGACGTAAAGCTCATCAAGGTCGGTGAAGGCGGCCCCGAGCCGGTGCAGTCCGCCGAATATTTCGCGGGCAAGAAGGTCGCGTTCTTCGCGGTCCCCGGCGCCTTCACGCCGACTTGCTCGGCAAAGCACCTGCCCGGCTTCGTGGACAAGGTCGAAGACTTCAAGGCCAAGGGCATCGACGAGATCGTGTGCACCTCGGTCAACGACGCCTTCGTCATGGGCGCCTGGGGCAAGGCCGCAGAGGCTTCGGACGTGACGCTGCTGGCTGACGGCAACGCCGACTTCGCCAGGGCCGTGGACCTTACCATGGACGGCACCGGATTCGGCATGGGCACGCGCAGCCAGCGCTATTCCATGGTCATCAACGACGGCGTCGTCGAACAGCTCAACGTCGAGGCACCCGGCTCGTTCGAAGTCAGCTCGGCGGAGCACATGCTCGGCCAGCTCTGAGCCGGAAACATCTTGCGTTACCGAAAGGGCGTCCTTCCCCGGAAGGGCGCCTTTTTCGTATCGGGCTCTATGTTGATCGGCGGGGCGTTGGAATGGGCGCGCACTTGGCGGCCGGGGCGTCTGCGGCTAGCACGCTCCCTTACGATTCAAGTCAGGGGTAGATCATGGCGCGCTCGGTTATCGTCACCGGTGGTTTCGGAGTTCTGGGACAGGCGGTGGCGCAGGCTTTCACCGCAGCGGGGGACAAGGTGGCCCGCGTGGACTTCGCGAATGAGCCTCATGAGCCGCTGACCGGCTCGCTCGACATCGGCGGGATCGACCTCACCGACGCAGCATCGACGCAAGACGCGCTCGACAGGGTCGCAGCGGCGCATGGCGGCGTGGACGTGCTCGTCAACGTTGCGGGCGGCTTCACCTGGGAGACGCTGGAAGACGGCTCGATCGATGCCTGGGTCAGGATGCAGGCCATGAACCTGCTGACCGGGGCCACCATCACCAAGCTCGCCCTGCCCGCGCTCAAGGCCTCCGGGGCAGGCCGCGTGGTGAACATCGGCGCCGGCGCGGCCGGAAAGGCAGCCGCCGGCATGGGCGCCTACACCGCGTCGAAGTCCGGCGTGCACAGGCTGACCGAGGCGCTGGCGGAGGAACTGTCCGGCACCGCCGTCACCGTCAACGCGATCCTGCCCAGCACCATCGACACGCCGACCAATCGCGCCGACATGCCCGACGCCGACTTCTCGACCTGGGTGCAGCCGGCTGCGATCGCGGACGTGATCGTGTTCCTTGCCTCCCCGTCCGCGCGGGCGATCAGCGGCGCGCTGATCCCGGTGACGCGCGGCGGATGATCCGGGGCACGTAGACGACGATCCCGCCCTTCGCGTAAATGCGCTGCCAGGCGCGGCTGCGGCCGAGCGCTTCGACGAGCGGCGCGTTGTGATCCTCGTCGAGCACGAAAGCGGCCGGGTTCCACTTTCGCACGACGTCGACCAGCGGGACGATGCCGTTCTCAATGCCGCCGTTGTACTGCCATTCCTCGCGCGAGTAGCGATAGTAGCGACCGTCGTAGGCGACTTTCCAGTCCGGATAGCCGGTATCGACGAGGACGCCGCCAAACGGGAAATCGCCGTAGACGGTTCCCCTCACCCCGGCCTTGCGCAAGTGCTGCGCCGCACCCAGCGGCAGGTTCGGCGCAAAGCGGGTCGGGGCAAGCAAGGGCGCGGCGACGGCCACCAGGATGATCGGAGCGATCAGCGCCAGCCATTCGCGCCGCCATTCGAAGTGCGAGGGCCTTGCGCCCTCCCCGCTCGCGGCGCGGGCGATTACCGGCACCATCGCCACCGCCCAGAACAGCACGAAGCGATAGGCGGTCAGCGTCATGATCGAAAGACCGATGGCAACGGCCAGTTCGGCCGCATCGACCCGTCCGCGATGCCGCACCAGCAGCCAGATGGTCAGCACGCTGACCACAAGCACCGGGACAGCGTTGGCATGGTTGGCCGGTATCCATATCGGGAACCACTCGCTCGCGCCGATGGCGATGCTCGCCTGCGCATTGGCAGCGGAAGTCGCCACGACGGAAGCGCCGTCCGGCGTGGCGAAGATCGCGACCACGGACAGCAAGCCGAGCGCGCTCAATCCGATCGGCCTCGAAGCGCTGCGACCGCGCAGCCAGCGATACCAGCCCGGCACCGCCGCCAGGTTGAGGGCCGCCACCGCCACGCTCACGGACGGATGCAGGTTCTGCCACGCAAACAGTACCGGCAGGCCAAGCGCGATCATCGTCACCGGGCGCAAGTCCAGCCGCTGCAGCGCCAGCAGAAGTCCGAAGCACAGGCATCCGAAGCTCTGCGGACGGATACTGGCGGTCGGCAGAGCGGCCACGAAGACGAGCGCGAGCGCGAACATGACCGCCTGCAGGCTCGCCCCCTTCCAGCGAGACGCGGCGGCGACGGCCCAGAAGCCGCCCAGCCAGCACAGGGCGTCGAACACGCGCAGCAGGTCCCAGCCGCCGATCCTTCGCACCATGGCCATCGTCGCCTGCCCGGCCCAGGCAACGGCAGGCAGCGGCTCACCGGCATGAAGCGCGGCGAAGGGCTCGGTAGGAACAGGTCCCGGCCGGTCGAGGATAAGCTCGCCCAGTTTCAGTTGCCAGAAGATGTCGACGTCCCAGACCGGACGCAACAGGAGCACCAGCAGCATCGCCGCCGGGACGAGCGGCAACAGCAGGCGGACGCCCGCCCCCCTCTCCCGAGGCCATTCGCCAGACCTTTCGCGAACTGCCCCGTTACCTTTCTCGATCATCTGCCTGTCCGCCCCGGAGTGAAGCGTCTCTTGCCTCAGACACGGCCCGGTTCAAGCGCAATCTTTCGGGATTATCGTGCTGCCCGCCATGCCGCGTAGTCGGCGATGAGTGCCGGGTAATCCTCCAGCGCGGGAAAGCGGTCGTAGCGCCGCTCTACCTGCGTTTCGACCCAGGCGAGCTTTTCCGCCACCTGCATCTCGATAAAGGGCGTGAATGCATGGGCATCGTCCAGCAACGTCGCGCGGACGTTGACGAAGCCCATCGACGGATCGACGCGGGTAAAGACCCAGGACTTGCACCAGATGCAGTGGTGGTGATGCGCCTCGTCGCCATGGATGCCGCCGATCTCGGTCTCGCCGGTGACGACCTCGAAGCCCGGCAGCGGTACCGCGATGGTCGTCGAGAAGGCGCTGCCAGTCATCCGCTGACAGCCGGTACAGTGGCACAGACCTTCGATCAGCGGAGGCGCCGTCAGCCGGAAACGCAGGCGCGAGCAGCGGCAGCCGCCCTCGAGAACCTGCGCATGGCCCATGGCATCCTCCCTGCAGTTCCGCCTCAGTAGCCCATCAGGCTGAGCACTTCCTTGCGGGAACGCTCGTCCTCCAGGAAAGTGCCCATCATGCGGCTGGTGATCATGCCCACGCCCGGCGTCCGCACGCCGCGTGCGGTCATGCAGGCATGGTTGGCCTCGATGACGACGGCGACACCCTGCGGCTTGAGGTGCTCCCAGATGCACTGCGCGACTTCGGCGGTCAGGCGCTCCTGGATCTGCAGGCGGCGGGCGAAACCGTGCAGCACGCGCGCCAGCTTGGAGATGCCGACGACGTGGTTGCGCGGCAGGTAGGCGATCGCCGCCTTGCCGATGATCGGCGCCATGTGGTGTTCGCAGTGCGACTGGAACGGAATGTCCTTGAGCAGCACGACTTCGTCGTAGCCGCCCACTTCCTCGAATATCCGCGACAGGTGGATCGCCGGATCCTCCTGATAGCCCTGGCAATATTCAAGCCAGGCACGCGCCACGCGCTTGGGCGTGTCGATCAGGCCCTCGCGCGTGGGGTCGTCGCCCGCCCATTCGATCAGCGTGCGGATGGCATCCTGAACGTGGCCGGGCACGTCCGGTTTGCCGAGCGGGTTGTCCTCATCAGGACCGACCAGGCTGCTCATCCGACTTGCTCCTTCTCAATCTCTTCATCAGGCGCATACGCATCAGGTGTCCCTTGCGTCGGAACAACCCGCGTCGCTCGATGGGCTCGAACATTTCGCCGGGGCGTTCCGGATCGAGCACCCCGCTTTGGCCGAGTGCTCTTTCAGCTTCCGACAAGTTCTTCAAGGGCAAGGGTTCGAGATATTTCCTTCCGGCCTTGGGTCCGTCCCTGTTGAGCGCGTCGACCATGGCCGCCATGGAGCCGTGCCTGTCGATCCCGACGGCGACTTCGCCCTCCGCGATCCCGCAGTGTTCGGCCAGCAGGCGCAAGCGCAGTGCGGTGATCGTGGCCGGATCGACATGGGCGTTGGCGGGCCGGGTGACGTCGATGAACACGTCGCACTCACTGTCGAGCCCCATCGACCGGTTGTTCATGTTGGCCGAGCCCACGCGCAGCACCTCATCGTCGATGATGGTAAGCTTGGCATGGACATAGATAGGCTCCCCCGCGGCGTTGGAGGGCGTGAAGATGCGAAAAGCGCCGTGCGTGTCCGCTGCCTGCAGCGTCTCGACCAGTTCGACGCGCGCGGTATCCATCGCCTTCTGCTCCAGCCAGCCGTCCGCGGTGACGGGATTGACGATGAAGAACTCCGGCGGATTCTCCTCGGTCAGACGCTTGCAGATGGCTTCGGCTATCGCGCGCGATGCAAAGTACTGCGTTTCGGCGTACATGAAGCGCTTCACGCGGGCGATCTGCTCTACGAAGAGCTGCTCGATCTCGCTGACCTGCGGGCAGTCACCATATTCGGCGCGGGTGCGGGCAATGCCGATCTCGACATTTTCGAACTCCGCCTTGAGGCCCTCGGGCCAGGGGCTTTCCTGCTGCGGGCGACAGGGCGCGATCTCCTCGCCGCCTGCCACCTTCCAGCGCTCGCGTCCCAGTTCGCCAAGCGTCGCGGCCACTTCGCCCTCCATCATCATCGTGACGTCGTGCCAGGGACCGTAGAGCCGCCCGGTCGGCCGCTTGCGGCGCGGGTCATGCGGCAGATGGTCGGGCGTGTCCCAACGGTCGGACGTCATGTCGATGCCGCCGCAGGCCGCGACCTTATCGTCGATCACGACGATCTTCTGGTGATGGCTGCAGCCGACCGGGTGGGCGGAATCGAACTTGAAGTCGATGCGCGGATGCTTCGCCCAGCGCACCACGTCGAACAGCATCGTACCTCGGAACAGGTACTTCAGCATGGCGACGTTCCACTTGAGCAGCCTGATCTCCAGCTGCGGATTGCGCCGCACCATCCAGAGCATGAAGGAACCCAGCCGCGCCGGAAACCTGCGCTTGCGCCCGCGCTGCCACCAGCGCCGCCCGGCAGTCAGCAGGATGCGGGAATCGAAGTCCCAGCCGATCATGAAGATGCGCTGGCGCGCGTTCTCCATCGTTTCGCGGATGACCTCGAAATAGTCTGCCGCATCGATCACCACGTAAGCGCGCGAAGCCTTCGCATAGCGCCAGACCGAGGGCTTGGCACCCTCGTCGCTCTGTTCATCCATCGTCGATCCTGCCGGAGCTTCCACCACGGCCGGTTCAAGCGCCGACACGCGCGAATGTTCCGCCCGAATGTCAACTTGTGCACATGGAACGGGACTTCGCCCGATACGAAGAAGCGTTCGTCTCACCACTCTTGGCGATCCGTCCCGCTGCGCGCCAAAGGACCGCTTCGCCGTGCACGGTGCAGGGTGGCGCCTCACCGGCGGCGCCCGGGGATTCGGCCCAGAATTCTCGCCTGGTGGTCATATCAACAACCAGACGTGCATGGCCCGGTGACAGGAACGGCTGAAATCCGCACTTTTCCACAAGACTGGACCGGCTCATCGCGGGAATGGCTCGGCTCGCCCCTTGTTCAGGCAACCGTTCACCCTGCGATGGATTTGCCTGACTATACCTGTCCCTCACCCCGTCTGCCGTGTGCGAAGTTTCGCTGCGGCGGGGCCGGCGAAAGTCGGACGGGGTAACCTCAGCCCGGGTTCGCCGGGCCGCATTTCTCGCCCCTTCAGGGGGCTTGTTCCGGGCTCGTCCTCCCGCGGGTCCGGCAAACAAGGAGTACGCCATGAAGAAAACCCTCATCACCGCCGCCATCGCTGCGGCTGCCCTCGCTCCCGCCGCCGTGATGGCGCAGGCTGCCCCGGCAGCTGCTCCCGCCGCGTCGGCGACCGCTGCGGTCAATCCGACCACCGGCGCCAAGGTCTTCGACGCCGCAGGCGCAGAAGTCGGCACCGTCGAAGCGGTTCAGGGCGGTATCGTCACCGTCTCCACCGGCACCGCGCGCGCTGGTCTCCCCCAGAACGCCTTCGTCATGCGCGACAAGGGCCTCACCATCGGCATGACCAAGGCCGAACTGGAATCCGCCGTCAACGGCGCGAAGGCCGAGAACACCGCCGCCAAGGACGCTGCGATCGTCGCCGACGCACCGATCAAGAGCAGCGACGGCATCGTGCTCGGCACCGTCAGCAAGGTGGAAGGTGACAACGTCACAGTGGCCCTTAGCGGTGGTTCGGCCGCGCAGCTCAAGAAGTCCTACCTCGGCCTCGGTGCCGACGGTTCGCTGGCCCTGGGCATGAGCGCTGCCGACTTCGCCAAGGCGACCCAGTCGGCCGCTGCCGGTCAGCCGGGCGCCGACGCCGCTGCGACTGCCGGTGGCGCGGCTGCGGCCACCACGCCCGAAGCTCAGTAAGCTTTCGCATATGCCGCCCCGTCGCTCTGGCGGGGCGCAGCAAGGACCGGGTGCGGCAATGGCTGCATCCGGTCTTTTCGTGCGGCGCGAGCGGCAACAGAGCTAAGAGCAGACACGAAAAACCCCGCCGGTGAGGGCGGGGTTTTTCGTTTTGGATGGTGGTGCGCCCGGAACGATTCGAACGTCCGACCCTCAGATTCGTAGTCTGATGCTCTATCCAGCTGAGCTACGGGCGCCTACCATTTTCAACCCAAACAAGGACCACATCACCCCCGGAAGGAAGAGTGGTGCGCCCGGAACGATTCGAACGTCCGACCCTCAGATTCGTAGTCTGATGCT
>NZ_JBMDIO010000031.1:0-56656 GCF_057808725.1 Novosphingobium sp. FG90 | reverse complement strand
CACCATGAATCAGAACTTACGCGACTTGGGAATCCTCTTTGTCAACATGACCTAGTGATCGACAGTTCGCGGATCAGCCGCGCGTCGGCCTGCTCCCAGTAGGCGACGCGGTCGGTCAGTTCCTTCTGGTTGACGATGACCAGCAGGTCGAAATCCGACTGGTAGCCCTTGGCGGTGTGCGGCTCGTCCACCCATCCGCCCCGCGCATAGCTGCCGTAGAAGATGACCTTGAGGATGCGGCCCAGCTTGCGCGGGCCGGTCGGCTCGCCGTGGGCGTCACGGAATTCCTCGAACAGGATCTGCAGCACCCGCTCCAGATCGCGGCGCTTGGCTGGCGGCAGATGATCGAGGTCGTTGGCGCATCCCGGAATGCCGGTTCGATGGCGCTGATCGCTGCGGCGAGGCAGGCTTCCTCCTCCCTCGCCGTGATCCCCAGCCGCAGGGAGATCGCCTCGTAATCGAGGCCATCGAGGGTGGAGAGGACATAGACGGCCCGCTGCTCCATGGGGAGCGTATCGAGCGCCGCCACGACTCGCGCGCGCATCGTCGCAAAAGGATCAGGCTCCCGAAGGCCAGATATTCGGCCTTGTTCAGCTTGCGTTTCACATCGTGCGCCAGAGCATAATAGTTGGCGAAGCCACGCAGTTCGGCATTGTAGGCGGCAGCGATCTCTACATCGCTGGCGTAGAGCAGCGCGGGCCGGTGAGGAAAGGAGTGAGAAGTCATGGCTGACCGTCAGAGCCTTTATGGCGAAGTTACCGCACGTGTGATCGCCGAGTTGGAAGAAGGACGTCTTCCATGGGTGCAGCTCTGGGACAAAGCCCGGTGCCCTTGCGCGATGCCGCATAACGCCGTGTCCGGACACCATATCGAAGAACCGGCGACACTTGTCATGCCGCCGGTCCACCACTCGGGGTTACGCCGCCTGCGGCATCCGCTCTTCGGCCTCGACGACGGGAGTATCCTCCGCATCGGTATCGACGGGGTCATCCGCCTCGACCTCCGCCGCCTCCTGCCCCACCGCCAGCCGCGCGGCCAACCGCTGGGCGCGTTCTGCGCTGCCGACCCCGCCCCGTTCCATGTAGGAACATGCCGGGAAGGCCATCCAGCGCGGCACCCAGCTATCGCGTTTCACCCTCCCGTTGGTCCCGGAAAGGCAATCGCGCACGATACCGCGCTGAACCTTGGTGGTGGCCTTGGCGTTCTGCGCAGCAATGCCCTCGGCCAGCAGATGGCCCATGACCTCACGGTCCCGTACCGCATCGAGCAGGGCATCGTCTGCCTGCCAGACATCAGCCATAGCGACGCCCATGTGCTGCCCAGCAGTTCGATCAGGCCCGTGCCGACATCCAGCCGCCCTTCGCCTTGGAACAGACCGAATGCTCCCAAGGATGGAACGTCTCGCCCTTGGGCATGACGACAACTTCGCCCCATCCGGCATCGCGATACTGCTCTACCCGATTTTCGACTTCGGGCACCTGAAGTAACCAAAAGGCGTCGGAAGAGGCGAAATAGGCCTCATTTCCGCACAAATCGGCGATGATTTCAATTCTGTAATCGGCCGGATCGAACAGCGCCGAGCCGACCGGGATCGAGGCTCCGCCCAGCAGCCACGCCTTGAGCCACGCCCCGGTCGGTGCCGTGGCCCGCTCGTCGTCGTGCAAGGCCAGCCATTCCTTCTGCTTCGCGTTGGATATCATGGTGAGATGCCGCAGCGACACCGCATCAATGCCGTACGCCCGGTAGAGATTGCGCAAGCGCGGGATCAGGTTGCCCAGCGCCAGCGTGCTGTTCACCTGCAAGGTCGTCAGCCCGAAGGTCAGGGCGATGCCGTCCACATCGCGGCCTTCCCGGACCAGCCGGGTGAACGTCTCGCAGCGGGTCATCTCGTCGGGATCGAGCCGGGCGATGTTCTCGATCAGCGAGGCTTCCAGTGCTGCCGCATCGTCCCCCGGCTCGATCACCGCGCAGGGCAGGTCTTCGATACCGCCGCCTTCTTGCACCACGGCCAGAGCCGCATGAAACCTGCGCTTGCCTGCCAGAATCTCGTAGGCCGGTGTATGCTCGCCAGCCGCAGATCCGCCTCGGTAAAACGGCCCTTCCTCATGCGTCTGCTCCTTCTCGTGGACAGACTCCACATCAGAATGAGGGACCTTGCGGGGGCAGGTCAGCTGAGATAGCGACACATGCGAATATCTGGTCTCGTTGCTGTCGCCTCTCTTTTGACCAAGGTGACAGTCTGATCAGAAAGACAAGCTACCTCGAATTTGGATGCAGACAGGCAATAGTTGCTTCAGAATTGGAGGTTGTTCCGTGACCCTAAATGCGAGCATCAAAGTACCATTGCGCCATCCCTTTAGCGAAGGTGGCAGCAATGCACATAACCATGTTTCGTCGAATTTCTTGCCTGCACTCAACCGCAATCCTTACCATCGCACTTACCTCATTTAGTTCAGCCGCATCAGCGGAAAATCTTTCAATAGAACCACCAGTCACAACTGAATTAATTGCTAGCAATAATTTTAACTTGGCCGACATTTCGAATACTCAATTGAACCACGATACGGAGGAACTTGCACCGCACTTCGGACCCACCGAGCCTTCTTTGCCGACATCAGATGAAGCCGCATCTCCGATCGTAGTGGATGGCGAGAAGGAAAAGAAGGTAGCGGTCGAACGACCGAAAAAGGTTAAGGAGCTGGCGCCAGATCTTGCGGAGTGGGATCGCCGTTTGATCGCAATGGGCAAAACCCCGCCCCAAAGAGGATGGAGCAAGACGCTCGCCCGGATGGAAATCGCCTACCATGTGATCCACACCATCGAAACCCTGCAGACACTGGAGTGCATGAATCGCCCAACATGCCACGAAACGAACCCAATGCTCGGGCGCAGGCCCAGCAAGAAGACGATATTGCTGTTCTCCGCTGGCACAGCGCTGGGTGTAAGCCTTATTGGTCGTGCCGCAGCAAAGACAGATCGATCAATTGCAAAGGTCTGGCTCGGGGTTCAGACTTCTATGTCCGGACTTTGGGTGACTTTAAATTACAACCAATTGAAATGATTATACGCAGCTTGCCTCCCGGGAATTCCTTGCTCATAGGGAGAGTCTTGGGGGCGAGTATCCCCAATGCTGGCCTGCACAAAGGCGGCGTGATACTGTGCTAGCGCGCAGGTTGTTTGCGACATCACGTCATGTTCAACAGTTCGGCATTCGCCAAAACCTAAAGCGGCAAAATAATAATTATAGTTCCAAAAATATTTCGTTAAGCATCTACACGCTCGCAACCTTCTTCGGTTGCACCGTAATCCCCCTTTGTTCCCGTTATTGCTCTTTTATAAAAGCAGACTTTGGGCAGCGACGAAGACCATAACCCGAGAACCCGTGACAGCGCAGTTACAGTTTCGTCCTCGAGCTCATTGACCCCATTTCCAAGACGCGAAATTGTTATGGGCGAAACGCCAACAGCGGTCGCAAGCGCGCGGGCATTAGAGCGGTTTCCACACGAACTGAATCGTTGGGGATTCCCTTTCGCTTGCCGATGTGATTCACGCTTTTTGCTGGTTGGAGGAGGCCAGCATGGATGGCGCGAACGCTTTCACAGGATCTTCGGGACAGGGTCCTCGCGGCGATTGATGGTGGGTTGAGTTGCCGCGCGGCAGCGGATCGCTTTGGTGTCAGCGCGTCGAGCGCGATCCGTTGGCGGCAACTTGCCCTGCAGCATGGCCATGCCGTCGCCAAGCCGCGCGGCGGAGACCGGCATTCCGGCAGGATCGAGGCCCATGGCGGCTTTATCCGGGATTTGGTTGCCGAGCAGGGCGACATGACCTTGGTTGAGATCCAGGCGCGGCTGTTCGAGCGGGGCGTGCCGGTTGGGATTGGCACGCTGCATCGCTTCTTCGTGCGCCACGCGATCACGCGGAAAAAAAGACTGGGCACGCGATCGAGCAAGACCGCCCCGACGTCCTGAAGCAACGCCGGCATTGGTTTGACGGCCAACTCGATCTCGCCCCGGAACGCTTGATGTTCATCGACGAAACGTGGACCGCGACTAACATGACCCGCAGCCACGGCCGCTGCCCCAAAGGCGAGCGACTGCGGATGGGCTTCCCGCACGGCCACCGCAAGACCACCACCTTGGTTGCCGGGCTGCGCATGACCGGCATGGTCGCGCCCATGGTGCTCGATGGACCAATCAACGGCGACTGGTTCGAAGCCTATGTAGCCCAGATCCTCGTCCCGGAACTGCGGCCCGGCGACGTCGTCATCATGGACAATCTGTCGAGCCACAAGCGCGCGTCGGTGCAGGTGCTCATCGAGACCGCTGGCGCGACCCTGCGCTTCCTTCCGCCCTACAGCCCAGACTTCAATCCGATCGAGAAAGCGTTCTCCCGCCTCAAAGCCATGCTGCGAAAAGCCGGCGAGCGGACCGTCTCTGGCCTGTGGGACCTCATCGGCAGGCTCGTCGATATCTTCAAGCCGGCCGAGTGCGCCAATTACTTCAGTTCTTGCGGATACGAACCGGAATGAGCGGAAACCGCTCTAATGTCAGATTTGAGGATCGGTTGCGGGGCACTTGAGTGGCTAGCTTGGGCAGATTGCCGTCAGGAAGCCCGTCTCGTCAACCCGCCAGATCGGCTGGAACGGCCCGAAGGCGTCCCCATCCCAGTCCACGCCCTCGAATTCTTTCCACTCGGCCGCGCGCACCATGCCCGGCCGGGCCTGCGTCAGCGCCAGGAAGCGCGAAGCGAGCTTCGTCACCGGCGACGCCCCACTCGCCTCGGCAGCGATCAGCACCTCGCGCGCCTCGGCCGGATCGGTAAGAGCGGGCTGCCTGCCCTTCTTCTTCATCGGCTGGAGCGCTTTCAGCACCACGGCGGCCGGATCTTCCTTCGCGATGCCTTCGCCTATCGCATAGACGAACACGGCCGACACGCGCTGACGCAGCCGCCGCGCCGTCTCGATCGATCCGCGCGCCTCCACCCGGCGCAGCATCTTCAGGATCGTGGGTGCATCGATGCTGGAGAGCGTCAGCTTTCCGATATGGGGGAACACATCTCGCTCGAGGCTGGTGATCACGTCCGTCTGGTGCACCGGCGTCCAGCGATCTTTCTGCAGGTCATGCCAGCCGCGCGCGATCGTCTCGAAGCTCAGCGCCGCCGCCGTCTCGATTCGCTCCTGCTCCTTCGCCTCCTGTCGCCGCTTGCGCGCGCCCGACGGGTCTTCGCCCTCGCGCAGCTTCGCCCGCGCCTCGTCGCGTTTAGCGCGGGCCTCGCTCAGCTTTACCTCGGGGTATGGCCCGAACGTGAGCAGCTTCTCCTGCCCGTGGAGGCGGAATTTCATGCGCCAGGACTGAGCCCCGTCTTCGTGATGTAGAGGTATAGGCCTCCGGCGTCGGCCAATTTATAAGGCTTCTCTCGGCCTTCCGCGTTCCGGACTTCCTTGTCTGTCAGCATGGCGCTCGGGGTATCGTACCCCCTCCTGCCCTTGATACCCCGACTAGTACCCCATGATACCCCTTGCAGGGAAGGAACAAAACGGGATCGATTGGGACAAGGTATAGCCGACCAAACGCAGGAAATCAGCCCCTTGCGGGACTGATCTGGACCGTTCTGGATGGGTTTGTGGCGGAGCGGGAGGGATTCGAACCCTCGATACGCTTTTGGCGTATACTCACTTTCCAGGCGAGCGCCTTCGACCACTCGGCCACCGCTCCGCATGCACTGGTAAGGAGGCGGCCACTAGCGAGTCGCGCGGGGTTTCGCAAGCGGTGTGGTGATGGCATGAAGCCTTCATGCGCAAATTCCTTTCCGCCCTTTCGCTTGCCGCCCTCGCCGCGCCCTCGCTGGCGGCTGCCGACAAGCCGGTGACGCCCAACGACGTCATCGATGCCGCCCCCGCCTCCGACTGGCAGCGCATCGCGCCGGGCGACCTGATGGTCATGGATCTCGCGCCCGGTGCCAAAGGCAAACCGCGTCGCGTGGTGATCCAGTTGATGCCCGCGCCGTTCTCGCAAGGGTGGGTCGGGAACATCCGCAAGCTGGTGGCCGCGCACTGGTTCGACGGGATCGCGGTCGTGCGGGTGCAGGACAACTACGTCGTGCAGTGGGGCGATCCCGATGGGGAGACGCCGGGCAAGGCGAAGGCGTTGCCCGCAGGATTGGCGGTCGTGCCGGAACGTTCCTATCAAGTCACGTTGTCCCGTGACCCAAACGATTGGCCCGAAACCGATCGCCGTTGGCCCAAGATCGCCGGACACATCCATGCACTGCAGCAGGTGATGAAGCGCTTTGATCAGGCCAGTCCGGCAGAGCGGAGCCCGGACGCCTATGCGCGCGCAGCAATGTGGGGCTTGGGGTGGCCTGTCGCCACCAACGGAGCCTCTTACTGGCCCGTCCACTGCTATGGCATGGTCGGCGTCGGTCGCAATCTCTCGCCTGATACCGGCACCGGGGCGGAGCTCTACACCGTGATCGGGCAGGCGCCGCGCCAGCTGGACCGCAACATCGCGCTCGTCGGGCGGATCATCGCGGGGATGGAGCATTTGTCCTCATTGCCGCGCGGGACGGGGGCGCTGGGCTTCTACGAAACACCGGAAGAGCGCACGCCGATCGTCTCGGTGCGGATGGGCAGTGAGGTGGCTGGCCTGCCCGCCTACGAATACCTCTCCACCGAAAGCGCCAGCTTCGCCGCCTACATCGACAAGCGCGCGAACCGGAAGGACAGCTTCTATATCCAGCCCGCAGGCGGGGTGGACGTCTGCAATGCTCCGGTGCCGATCCGAATGGTTAAACCTTGAGCACATACAGCGAGCATCTTCACCACACCGGCCGCCTGTGGCGCTGGACCGGCGGGGCGAACAACGGCACCTGGCACTTCCTCACCATCGACGGCGCGGCGGGCGAGGCGCTTTCGGGCACCGCGATCATGCGCAAGCTGGAAGGCACCGCGCGAGGGTTCGGCTCGCTCAAGGTCAAGGCGCGGATCGGCGCGACCGAGTTCGCTACCTCGGTGTTCCCAAGCAAGTCCGACGGCGGCTGGCTGCTGCCGGTCAAGGCCGCCGTGCGCAAGGCGGAGGGGGTCGGCGAAGGGGATGAGGTCGAGGTTTCGCTGACGTTCTGAGCCCCCTCCACCACTCGCTTCGCGAGCGGTCCCCCTCCCCGAGCAAGCTCGGGGAGGAATTAGATGCGTTCGGCGTCGGCTACCGCTTCGCTGGCGCGCAGGGCGCCGACGATGCGGGTGAGGTGCGCGAGGTCGGAGACTTCAAGGTCCACCTCGTAAGTGCCGAAGGGCTCGTCGCGCTGGGTCATCTGCAGGTTGGTGACGTTGGCACGGTTGCTGGCAAGGATCTGCGTCACTTCGGCCAGCGTGCCCGGACGGTTGTAGAGGATCAGTTGCAGCCGTCCGACCGCGCCAGTGGTCCGCTCGCCCCATGACAGGTCGAGCCAGTCGGCATCGACGCCGCTGGCCAGCGTCATGCAGTCGATCGCGTGAACTTCGACTTTGTGATCGGGGCGGCGCAGGCCGACGATGCGGTCGCCGGGGACCGGGTGGCAGCATTCCGCCAGCTCGAAGCCGACGCCCGCCGTGAGGCCGCGGATCGAGATCGCCCGCTCGGTGCGGGTCCATTCGGGATCGTCGGGCAGTTCCGCCGTGCTGCCGGGGACCAGCGCTTCCATCACCTGACGGTCCGACAGACGGCCCGAGCCGATGGCGAACATCAGGTCTTCCTCGTCGCGCAGGTCCAACCGCTCGACCGCGTGGGCGAGCGCCTTCTTGCCGACGCGCTGCGGCAGGCGACCGGCGATCTCGTCGTAGAGCTTGCCGCCGATCTCGGCCACTTCAGCGCGTTCCTTGGCGCGGACGGCGCGGCGGATGGCGGCGCGGGCCTTGCCGGTGACGACGAAGCCCAGCCACGAAAGCTGCGGCTCCGACGTGGTGCTCTTGATGATCTCCACCACGTCGCCGTTGGCCAGCTGCGTGCGCATCGGCACGTGCCGGTTGTTGATCTTCACGCCGACCGCTGCGTTGCCGAGATTGGTGTGCACCGCATACGCGAAGTCCACCGCCGTCGATCCCTTGGGCAGCTGGAACAGCGCGCCCTTGGGGGTGAAGGCGAAGATGCGATCCTGATAGATCGCCATCTTGGTATTTTCGAGCAATTCCTCGGCGTCGTGGCTGGCATCGACGATCTCGATCAGGTCGCGCAGCCAGCCGACCTGCCCGTCGGGCCGCGCGCCGCCCTGCTTGTAGGCCCAGTGTGCGGCGAGGCCGAATTCGTTGAGCCGGTGCATCTCGCGTGTGCGGATCTGTACTTCGATACGCATCGAGCGCTGGAAGATCAGCGCCGTGTGCAGCGACTGGTAGCCGTTCGACTTGGGCGTCGAGATGTAGTCCTTGAAACGACCCGGGATCATCTGCCACGCCTGATGCAGCACGCCGAGCGCGCGGTAACAGTCGTCCACGCTGTCCGTCAGGACGCGGAAGGCCATGATGTCGGTGATCTGCTCGAAGTTGACGTGGCGCTCGGCCATCTTGCGCCAGATCGAATAGGGGTGCTTCTCTCGGCCAGAAACCTCGACGTTGAGGCCCGCCTCGGCCAGCACCTGCTTGATCGACAGCGCCAGTTCGTCGACCTGCCCGCCCTCCTCGCTGCGGATCTGCGCGAGGCGGCCGGTGATCGTTGCGTAGCCTTCGGGTTCCAGCTGTTCGAAGGCGAGCAATTGCATCTCACGCATGTATTCGTACATGCCCACGCGCTCGGCGAGCGGGGCGTAGATATCCATGGTCTCGCGGGCGATGCGGCGGCGCTTGTCCTCCTTCTTGATGTAGTGGAGGGTGCGCATGTTGTGCAGGCGGTCGGCCAGCTTGACGAGGAGGACGCGCAAGTCCTCGCTCATCGCGAGCAGGAACTTGCGCAGGTTTTCCGCCGCGCGTTCGCTCTCGGTCATCACCTCGATCTTGGAGAGCTTGGTGACGCCGTCGACCAGCCGCGCGACGTCGGGGCCGAACAGCTTGTCGATCTCCTCGATCGTCGCCAGCGTGTCTTCCACCGTGTCGTGGAGCAGCGCGGTGATGATGGTCTGCTGGTCGAGCTTCAGCTCGGTCATCAGGCCCGCCACTTCGACCGGATGGCTGAAATAGGGGTCGCCACTGGCGCGTTTCTGGGTGCCGTGCTTCTGCACGGTATAGACGTAGGCACGGTTCAGGAGGGCCTCATCGGCCTCCGGGGCGTATTCCTTGACGCGTTCGACGAGTTCGTACTGGCGGAGCATGTCGGCTTGTCATGTCAGGTTTTACTGCACCGCGACAAGAGGGCGGCGACCAAAATGCAGATTTTGCAACGGAAGAACCCGGAACAGACCGGCACCCGGAGGCACCATAACGGCACCCAAAGCATCCCTACCGCCAATTCAATCGTTTTCACAGGGCAACTTACGTAAGGGATTTGTTAACCATCCGGGAACTGTGCGGCTGCACAATAAACGCGAACCGGCTGGCGCATCGTTCTCACCCCCCACCGCAGCGCCGCCGGTTCGACCGCGCCTGATTTTGCATCGGGCCGGACCATGCACTGGGGACACGAATGCGAAGAGGTAGCCGATCCCATGGCGAACATCGATGATTTCGCGAGCAGCGAGCGCCCCGAGTGGCTGAAAGCGCTGGCGCGGCGTGCTTCCATCTCGTCGGAAGCTGCCGCCGGCCAGGGCGCGCAACAGCAGCGCGCGCCGCGTGTGCGGACGCTGATCAAGGCCGTCATCGGCGGCGAGGGGCGCACGGGCGAGGACGTCATCGTGCGCAACGTCTCGCCCGGCGGCATGTGCATCGCCTCGCGCACCCTGCTGCCGACCACCGGCGAGATGCTGCGCGTCTCGCTGCCCGGACAGGCGGACCTGCAGGCGCAAGTGCGCTGGGTCGGCAAGGGTGAGTTCGGCGTGCTGCTGACCGGCGGCAGCGGGCTCGACCTCGATCGCATCCAGTCGTCCAACCGCCAGCGCAACGCCGGTTTCGCGGCCGCGCTGGAGCGCCTGCTGGGCGTCAGGCCGCAGGAGCCGCGTCCTTCGGCCGTCTAGCCTTGACCACCCCGGACCTGTGCTCAATAGTATTGGGGTGAGCGAGATCATCGTCGACCCGTCCCCCGGCTCCCACTCCTCCGCAGTGCTTCCTGCGCGGCCCGAGGCCATCCGGCTCGATCCGGCGACAACCGCCGTGATCGTCGTGGACATGCAGAACGCCTACGCCTCCAAGGGCGGCTACGTGGACGAGGCAGGCTTCGACGTCGGGCCTGCCGCCGCCACCATCGGCCACATCGCGGAGGTGCTGGGCACCGCGCGCGGCGCCGGGATGACGGTGGTGTTCCTGCAAAACGGCTGGGACGCCGACTATGTCGAGGCGGGCACGCCGCTCTCGCCCAACTACCACAAGTCGAACGCGCTCAAGACCATGCGCAAGCGCCCCGAACTCTCGGGCAAGTTCCTCGCGCGCGGGGGCTGGGACTACGAACTGGTCGATGCGCTCTCGCCGAAGGAAGGCGACCTTCGCGTCCACAAGCCGCGCTATTCGGCGTTCTTCAACTCGCAGCTCGATTCCGTCCTGCGCGCGCGCGGCATCCGCACGCTGGTGTTCACCGGCATCGCCACCAACGTCTGCGTCGAATCGACCCTGCGCGACGGCTTCCACCTAGAATACTTCGGCGTGCTGCTGGAGGATGCGACGCATCACCTCGGCCCCGATTTCATCAAGGAGGCCACCGTCTACAACGTCGAGAAGTTCTTCGGCTGGGTCAGCACGGTCGCCGATTTCCGCACCGCCGTGAGCCAGCTTCCTCCCAAGGAGTAATCGATGCCCTTCGAAGCCGTGAACCCGTCCGAGTTTCCCACCCCGATCGCGCCCTACTCGGCCGGGGCGAAAGCGGGCAACGTGCTCTACGTTTCGGGGATGCTGGCGCTGGGCGAAGGCGGCACCGTGCTGCATGTCGGCGACGCGGCGGCGCAGACCCGGCACGTGCTGGAGGCGATCCGCATCACCGTCGAGGCCGCAGGCGGCACCATGGCCGACGTCGCCATGAACCACATCTTCCTCAAGGACATGGCCGACTACGCCGCGTTCAACGCCGTCTATGCCGAGTACTTCCCCGGCGACAAGCCTGCGCGCTACTGCATCAAGACCGACCTCGTGAAGCCCGACTGCCTCGTGGAGATCGCGTCGGTGGCGCATCTTGCCTGAGGCGACCGGCCTCCACTACGAGTTCCACGGCCCCGAAGGCGCGCCCACGCTGATCCTGTCGAGCGGGCTCGGCGGCAGCGGCGCCTACTGGCAGCCGAACCTTGCCGCGCTCTCCGCGAACCACCGCGTCCTGACCTACGACCAGCGCGGCACCGGCCGCAGCGATCGCGCGCTGCCGGAAACGACCTCCATCGAGGACATGGCGCAGGACGTCATCGCGCTGATGGATGCGCTGGGCATCGCGCGGGCGCACTTCGTCGGCCATGCGCTCGGCGGCATGATCGGGATCGAGACCGCGCTTGCTTCAGGCCGGATCGACAAGCTCATCGTAATCAACGGCTGGCGCACCCTCTCCCCGCACACCCGCCGCTGTTTCGACACGCGCCTCGCCCTCCTGCGATATGCGGGGATCGAGCCCTTCCTGCGTGCACAGCCGCTGTTCCTCTACCCGCCCGACTGGATCGCCGCCAACGACGCGCTGCTCGAGGCCGAACTCGCGCACCACATCGCGGGCTTCCCCGGCGCGGAAACGATGGAAAAGCGCATCGCCGCCGTCGCCGCCTATGCCCCCTCGGCCGAGCGGCTGGCGCGGCTGGGCGAAACCCTCGTCATCGCCACGCGCGACGATTTCCTCGCGCCCTACGCCGCCTGCCTCGACCTTGCCAAGCCGATCCCCGGCGCTGAGGTCGCCAGCTTCGAGTGGGGCGGCCACGCCTGCAACGTCACCGATCCGGCCGGATTCGACCGTATCGCCTGCGCATTCCTGGAGTCCTGATCCATGCAAGTCGGCGTCTTCGTGCCCATCAACAACAACGGCTGGCTGATCAGCACGACCTCGCCGCAGTACATGCCCAGCTTCGATCTCAACAAGGAGATCGCGATCCGGGCCGAGAAGCACGGGCTCGACTTCCTGCTCTCGATGATCAAGCTGCGCGGCTTCGGCGGCAAGTCGGAGTTCTGGGAATATGGGCTGGAGAGCTTCACCCTGATGTCCGGCCTCGCCGCCGTGACCGAGAGGATCAAGATCTTCGCCACCTGCCCGACGCTGATCATCCCCCCCGCCTTCGCGGCACGGATGTGCAACACGATCGATTCGATCAGCCACGGCCGCTTCGGGCTCAACCTCATCACCGGCTGGCAGCCGCCCGAATACACCCAGATGGGCCTGTGGCCGGGCGAGGAGCACTTCCGCAACCGCTATCAGGTGCTGGACGAATATGCCCGCATCCTGCGCGAGTTGTGGGAGACCGGCCGCTCCGACTTCAAGGGCGAGCACTACACGATGGACGACTGCCTCGTGCGGCCGACCCCGCAGGGCGACATGAAGATCATCTGCGCGGGCTCCTCGGACGCGGGGCTGGCCTTCTCGGCCAAGTGGGCGGACTATGCATTCTGCCTCGGCAAGGGCGTCAACACGCCGACCGCCTTCGCCTTCAACAACGAGCGGCTGGCGAAGTTCACCGCCGAGACGGGGCGCGACGTGCAGGTCTTCGTCCTCGTCATGGTCATCGCCGCCGAGACCGACGAGGAAGCGCAGGCGAAGTGGCAGCTCTACAACGACGGCGTCGACATCGATGCGATCTCGTGGCTGGCCGATCAGGGCGCCAAGGACACCGTCAACACCGACACCAACGTGCGCCAGCTGGCCGCGCCCGAGGGGGCGGTGAACATCAACATGGGCACCCTCGTCGGCAGCTATGAGACTGTAGCGCGGATGCTGGACGAGATGGCCGAAGTGCCCGGAACCGGCGGCGTCCTGCTGACCTTCGACGACTTCGTGGAAGGGGTCGAAAACTTCGGCACCCGCATCCAGCCGCTGATGAAAAGCCGCGCGCATATATCCGGCTGAGGCGTGGAAATCCGTCTGACGGCCATGCGACACGCCATGCCGCAAGGTGGGTTTCCGGGCCGCCGGGAATCACGTCAAGGTGTGGCCACCCCCACAAAGAGTGCCCGGGGCCTGCAGGCAGGCCCCGGGCAGTTTGGTAAAGGATCGCATTGGAATTACCGATCCTTCGGGTCGCATCTACGCAGATGCCCGAAATGGTGATTCGGCGCATACCATGATCGTGGTATGCCCTCCTCAATCCGCCTCGTTTTACATGGGCTTGCGCAAAGTTGACGCGCAGTTCACATTGTTCCCCGGTCGCAGTCGGGGGGCAGGACCATACGAATCGAGGAACTGGGGGCGCTCTTCGCGCGCGCTCCGTTTGAAGAAGCCGGTTGGGAAAGCGCGCTGAAGGCTCTGGCCAGTGCGACGGGGTCGATGCGCGCGCAACTGGTCGCGATCGGCGAGCACCACACGTTCTTCAACCGCGTCACGGATACCTGGGAAGGCTACACCGCCGAGTTCGAGGCGATCGAGGGCCACCGGCCCGAAGTGAACTACCGCGTCGCGGCCTCACGCGCGCCCTACGAACTCGTCTGGGAGAAGGATTACGACGAAGTCCGCGCCGTCGCCACCAACGAGGCTTACATGGAGCACGTGCGGCGCCTCGATGCCGAACACGGCGCCCAGATCGTGCTCGACAGCGGACCGTCGGCCTTCTTCGGCCTTGCCGCCCTGCACGGCGCGAGCGACGGACGCACCACCGAAGCCCAGCGCGATGCGTTGAGCGGCGTCGCTCCGCACGTGATGGCCGCGATCCGCCTGCAGAGCGCGATCGAGCATCAGGGCGCCGAACTACTGCTCGGCTCGCTCGATGCGCTGCGCAGTGCCGCGATCCTGCTCGACGTGGTCGGCCGCGTGCGCTCGGTGACCGGGGCGGCGGAAAGGCTGCTCGCGCCCGACACGCTGCAGGTGCGCGGCGGGGCCTTGCGGGCGGTGCGGCCGGACCTCGACCGCGTGCTGCAGATGCGGATCGGCGTGGCGCTTGCCAACCGGCAGGCGATGCCCTCGGAACTGTGGATGCAGTCGGTGCGCGGGCCGCTGCTCGTCGAGGTCTGCCCCCTGCCGCGGCAGGACTGGAACTTCGGCTTCGCGCCCAGCGTGATCATCACCCTCAAGGCCCCGCTCGGCCTCGCCAGCGATCAGGGCGCCCGCCTCTCTGCCGCGCTCGAACTGACCCGGGCCGAGGGAGAGATCGTCGCGCTGCTGGCGCAGGGCAATTCGCGGCAGGACGTGGCCCGGATGCGCGGCGTCAGCGCGCAGACGGTGTCGAGCCAGTTGCGCACGATCTTTCAGAAAGCCGGCGTCAACCGCGAGGCCGAACTCGTCTCGATAGCCCGCGCCGTGATCGAAATGGGAAGTCGGTAACCCCCCCTTCGTCATTGCGAGCGAAGCGAAGCAATGACGAGGTTTTTACAGCTTCCCGAACTGCTCTTCGTAAGCGCCAGTATCGCCGCTAGACAGCAAACGCGCCTGCTCGACCCAGCTGTCGCGACGCGGGCGGCCCGCGAAGGCGCCGAGTTTGGTGTCGAGGTCGTCGAGGTCGGCGTCGCTCCACGCCGCCATCTGAGCGTAAGTCGTCACCCCCAGAGAGTGCAGCAGCGTCAGCATCTTGGGGCCGAGGCCCTTGATCTTGCGCAAGTCGTCCGCCGCGACGTCGCCCTCGGCCGTCTCCGCGATCGGCGGGGCCGGGGGAGCGGGGGTCGGATCGGGCTCGGCGGCGATGGTCTGGGGCGCCTCGGGCTCATGCGCGCGCGCCTCGTCCGCCTCTTCCTGCGCGGCGACGGCGATGACTTCGCCGATGCCCGCCATCGTCCCGGCCATCGCGGGCGGGTCGATGTGGTACTGCGAGGCGGGCGGCGCGTCGTCTATCAGCGCCTGGTTGCGCTGCGCGGGCGCCGCGCCCTCGTCGAGCACGTCGGGGCGATGCTCGCGCCGCGCCGGCTTCGAGCCGTGGATGAAGACCCAGTAGGCCACCACGATGCCCACGAGCAGCGCGATGATGAACACCAGCCAGTTCGCCTGAACCATTTCCAGCACGTCAGTTCACCTTCCTGCGATTCCATATTGCGGCGCCGATGCCGAAACCGATCCCGTAGGACAGCAGCACCGAGACGGCCATTTCCAGCCATAGCGGCAAGGCAGCGTCCTTTCCTAGTCCCTCAAGCCTATCATTCAGGTCTCATCATTCCGGCCCCGGCGTATCGATCGGCGTCGGCTTGACCGGCGCGGTATATAGCACCGAGAACTCGATGCGCCGATTGGCCGGGTCGAGCGGGTCCAGCCCCTCCACCGGCCGCGCCGAGCCGAGACCCGCCGCGCGCAGGTTCGTCGCCGGAATGCCCCGCGCGATCAGCGCCGAGCGCACCGCCTCCGCCCGCGCTTGCGAGAGCGCGACGTTCACCTTCTGGTTGCCCGAGGCGTCGGTATGCCCGGTCACCGCGATGATGCTGCCCACGCACGGCCGCAGCGAGCGCGCCACTTCGCCCAGCAGCCGCTCGCTCGACGGTTCGAGGCGCGTGCTGGCCTCGCCGAAGCGGATGGTGCGGGTTTCGAGGATGCGCTCGACGTCGTCCTGGCAATGGGCCGAGGCGCTGCGATCGTCGCCGTCCCGCGCCCAGCTCACCCCGGCGATCCCCGGCACCGCGGCGATGGCGGCGGCAACGGCCTTGCGCGTCTCGGGCGACAGCTCCCTGCCGCCCGAGAGCGCCGGATGGCGGGTCAGCCAGCCGTAGCGGTCGCGGAAGTTCAGCGTCACGCACTTGCCGCCCGCCGCATCGCGCGCGGCCGAGGCCTGCCGGTCGAGGTCGCCGATGAACGCAAGCCCCCGCGCCCGGGTGACGGCGAAGGACATGACCAGGCACAGCGCGGCTCCGGCGACGATCAACGATGCGCGGCGGGGATTCATGAGAGCAGCCTAAAAGGTCGAAGCGCGAATGTCAGCCGGGCAGTTGCCCGCCGAGCGGGGTTTCGACCTTCTTCGCCTTCTGGAACAGCCGCCGGTCCTCAGGCCCGAACGCCTTCTTCCAGATAACGAGGAAGTAGGCGCCCAGGATCGCCGGGATCCCGAAGGCCAGCGCCGCCCACTCCGGCAGGAAGCGCACCGCGAGGAAGCCGATCACGACGGCTGGCGCGGCGGCCCAGATCAGCGCCCAGCGCCAGTTGTTGATCGGCTCCTTGAGGATGCGCGCCAGCATCACCGACTTGACGATCGAGGACAGCCCCAGCGCCAGCATCAGCGCGCAGGCGGCGGCGGCGGCCTGGAACAGCGGGTTGAAGCCCAGCCGCTGCATCAGCACGATTCCGAAGAGCGTCAGCACGGCCTGCAGCGCGATGGTCCCGATCGAAACCCACAAGTTGCGCAGCCGCGCGACGTAGATCAGCGCCGCCTCGCTCACCACGGCGGTGGCGGCGACCACTTCGGCGGCGAGCAGGAACGCCAGCGCGCCCGTCCCGCCGACGAACTCGCGCCCGACGAGACCCATCACGCCATTGCCCGGAATGCCCAGCGCCAGCGCGATCCCCGCCTGCGAGGCGGTGATCCAGAACCCTACCTGACAGACCTGCCGGGCGATCGCGGCATAGTCCTTTTCCTTCAGGTTGCGGGTGATGACGGGGCCGAGCACCGGCTCGAAGCTAGTCTTGAGCTTCTGCGGCAGGCTCGCCACCTGCTGCGCCGCATAATAAACGCCGACGGCGGTGGAGGGCGCAAGGAAGCCGAGCAGGAAGATATCGACGCGCCGGGTACCCCACTCGATCGCATCGGCCAGCGCGATCGGCAGCGAGCGCAGCGCCAGCTTGCGCATCGCGCCGGGCCGGGGCTTCCACCCGCGCGGCAGGCCGTATTCGCGGAAGAACGGGATGAAGGCAGTGATCGCGGCGGCGTAGATCGAGGCAATATAGGCGATCGACAGCCCGCTTTCGGGCGCCACCCAGATCATCGCGCCCGCCATGATCGAGATCGTCCACGGCTCGACGATCGCGCGCGACCACACCGTCGGGCTCACCCGCAGGCGATAGGCGAGCGCGGCCAGCCAGATCTCGGTCATCGTGAAGGGCGGCAGCGCGATCACCATCAAGCGGTCGATCTGCGTATAGTGTCCGCCGGGGAACAGCACCCCCGGCACAAACCAGAACAGCACGGCGGCGGTGCAACTGGCGATCATCGCGAGGATCGAGCCGTCGGCGATGACGTTGGCCGGATGGACCTGCCCCTCGGTGTCCGACAGGCGCTGCGCAAGGCCGCGCTTCTCGCCCATGGTGCAAAGCATCGAGGTCAGTTCGATCAGCACCAGCGCCGAGGCGAAGCGGCCCAGCGCCGCCGGGCCATAAGCCGCCGCGCGGCCCGCGATGAACAGGAACGGGATGCGCGCGGCAAGGCGCAGGAAGAAGCCGAAGAGATTGGTTCGCCCACCCTTGGCGAGCGCGGCGATGTCGTCGCGCTCCTTGTCGCCTTGGGGTGCGGTATTGGAATCGGTCAAGAAAGGGGCTCCTGCTCGTCGCGCAGCGGGCGCGACAGGAGATCGTTGACGACCGCGCCGGCCGGGGCCTCGCCCTTCAGCAGTCGGTCGACCGCCTCGACGATAGGCATTTGCAGGCCGTCACGGCGGGCGAGGTCGGCGAGCACCGGCGCGGTCGCCGCGCCTTCGGCCACGCTGTTCTTGCCCGACAGCGCCTCGGCAGCGGTCAGCCCCTTGCCCAGCGCGAGGCCGAGCGAGAAGTTGCGGCTGGAGGTGGAGGAACAGGTCAGCACCAGATCGCCGAGGCCGCACAGGCCCGACAGCGTCTCGGCACGGGCACCGCGTGCGAGACCGAAGCGCAGCATTTCGGCATAGCCGCGCGCGATCAGCGCGGCGCGGGCGTTCTGGCCGAGGTTCAGCCCTTCAACCACGCCGCAGGCGATGGCGAGCACGTTCTTCACCGCGCCGCCGATCTCGGCACCGACGACGTCGTCCGAATAGTAAGGCCGCAGCGCCGGGCGGGCGAGCAGCGGCGCCAGCCGGTCCCACTGCGCGCGTCCGCCACCGCAGGCGAGCGTCACGGCGGTCGGCAGTCCGGCCGCGACTTCGTGCGCGAAAGTCGGGCCGGAGAGTACCGCCAGCCGCTCGGGCGCGCAAGCGCTGGCGGCGACGTCGGCCATCAGGCGGCCGGTCCCGGCCTCGATCCCCTTGGCGCAAAGCACGAGGTCGCGCTCACCCGCAGGCAGGCCCGCGATCACCGAGGCAAGGAACTGCGCGGGCACGACCACCAGCAGCGCCGGCAGCGCGGCGAATTCGGCCAGATCGCTGGTGGCGCGGATGGTGGGCGCCAGCGTGGCGCTCGGCAGGTAGAGGCCATTGCGTCGGTCGCGGTTGATCTCCTCGACCAGTTCCGCCTCGCGCGCCCAGAGCAGGACCTCTCTGCCGTCCGAGGCGAATGCCTGCGCCAGAGCCGTGCCCCATGCGCCTGCACCGATAACGCCGATCTTCGCGTTCATGCCTTCACTCCCGCACCGCGTACCGCCTCGGCCTCCGGATCGAGCGGCCAGCGCGGGCGCGCCGCCACGTCGAGCGGGTCGGACTGCCCGCGTTCGAACCGCTCCACACCGGCCCAGGCGATCATCGCCGCATTATCCGTACACAGTGTCAGCGGCGGTGCGATGAACGGCAGCGAATGGCTGGCCGCCAGCGCCTCAAGCGCGCCCCGGATCGCCTTGTTCGCCGCGACTCCGCCTGCGACGACCAGCGCGTTCACCGGCCCGCATTGGGCGAGCGCGCGGCGGGTACGATCGATCAGGCAGTCGATCGCGGCCTGCTGAAACGAAGCGGCAATGTCGGCGTCGGTGTACTCGTCCGACTGCTTCGCCCGCAACACCGCGCTCTTGAGCCCGGCGAAGGAGAAGTGCGGCTCGGCCGAACCCTTGAGCGGGCGCGGCAGCGGCACTTTCTTCGCGTCGCCCTGAAGCGCCAGCCGCTCCAGCGCCGGGCCGCCGGGATAGCCGAGGCCGAGCACCTTGGCGGACTTGTCGAAAGCCTCGCCCAGCGCGTCGTCGATGGTGGTGCCGAGGCGGCGGAACTGGCCCACGCCCTCGACCAGCAGAATCTGGCAGTGCCCGCCCGAGACCAGCAGCAGCAGATAGGGATAGGCTAGGCTGGCATCGGCAAGGCGCGGCGAGAGGGCATGGCCTTCGAGGTGGTTGACCGCGATCAGCGGCTTGTCGGTGGCCATCGCCAGCGCCTTGGCAGTGACGAGGCCGACCATGACCCCGCCGATCAGCCCAGGCCCGGCGGTCGCGGCGATCGCGTCCACCTGGTCGAGCGTCATTCCGGCATCGGCCAGCGTCGCCTCGATCAGCGGGGCAAGCCGCTCGGCATGGGCGCGCGCGGCAATCTCCGGCACGACGCCGCCGAAGGGGCGGTGCTCCTCGTCCTGCGAGGCGATGCGCTGGGCGAGGATCACCCTGCCGTCGGTGACCAGCGCCGCCGCCGTCTCGTCGCAGGAGGATTCGATGCCGAGAACTATGCTCATCCGGCCTTCCCCTGAACGACAATGCCCGGTAGCACAAGCCGCCGATGACCAACGATAAACAAGACCAGACCTTCCGCCCTGAGCGTTACAAATTGGGCACACGCCGTTCGCCGCTGGCGATGGCGCAGGCCCATGAAGCGCGAGACCGGCTCGCCCAGGCGCACGGAATCGATCCGGCGCATATAGAGATCGTTGCCGTCACCGCCAGCGGCGATCGCATCCAGGACCGCGCGCTCGCCGAAATCGGCGGCAAGGCGCTGTGGACCAAGGAACTCGACGCATGGCTGGCGAGCGGCGAGATCGACTTCGCGGTCCACTCGGCCAAGGACGTCGAGACGATCCGCCCCGAGGCTTTCACGATCGGCGCCATCCTTCCGCGTGAGGACGTGCGCGATGTGCTGGTGGGCGCGGAGAGCATCGCCGCGCTGCCGCCGGGCGCCGTCGTCGGCACCAGCGCCCCGCGCCGCGCCGCGCAGCTGCTCCACGCCCGGCCCGACTGCAAGGTGGTGACCTTCCGCGGCAACGTCGCCACCCGCCTCGCCAAGCTGGCGGCGGGGGAGGCGGACGCGACCTTCCTCGCGGCGGCGGGCCTCGTGCGGCTGGGCGAGACCGGCACCGGCCACCCGCTCGACGCCGAGGACTGGCTGCCCGCCCCGGCACAGGCGGCGATCATGATCGAGTGCCGCGCCGACGATGCGCGCACCCGCGCCTTCCTCGCCGCCGTGGACGACGCGCCGAGCCGCGCGCAGGTCCTCGCCGAACGGGCGCTGCTGGCGGGCCTCGGCGGCAATTGCCACAGCCCGATCGCGGTGCTGACCCGCAATGACAGCGCGCATCTGGTCATGCGCGCGGCACTCTACAGCCCCGATGGCGCCGAGCACATAACCGGCGAGGCGCGCTTCCCTGCCGGCGATGCGGAAGGCCCGCGACGGCTGGCGGCGGACCTGCTCGCACGGGCGGTTCCGGCCATCGCGGTGCATTTCAGTGGCGCATGACGCTCCGAGCGAGCGCGCCGGGCCGGGGCTTCGACAAGCTCAGCCTGAGCGGGTTTGGAGGTTTGCTCTCAACCCGCTCAGGCTGAGCTTGTCGAAGCCCCCTGCGCCAATACACGGCGCCTGAATGCTCCTGATCCTGCGCCCTGAACCGGGAGCCTCGGCCACGCTGGCGGCGGCGCGCGAACTTGGGCTCGACGCCTTGGCCTTCCCGTTGTTCGCGGTGCGCCCCCTTGCATGGGAGCCCGCCCCGCGCGACACCGTAGACGCGCTCCTCCTCGGCAGCGCCAACGCCTTGCGCCATGGCGGACCTCAGCTTGCGGCCTATAGCGGCCTGTCCGCCTATTGCGTCGGCGAGACCACCGCTCAGGCCGCGCGGGAGGCCGGAATGGGGGTCGCCGCTACCGGCCACGGTGGGCTGCAGAACCTGCTCGGCGTGCTCCAGCCCGGACACCGCCGCCTGCTGCGCCTCACCGGGCGGGAGCGCACCACGCTTGACGTGCCCGGCGACGTAACCGTCGTCACGCGCGAGGTCTACGCCAGCGAGGCTCTGCCCGCTCCGCCCGCATTGATCGAAGCGCTGGCCAGCCCCGTCCTCGCCTTGCTCCATTCCGGCGAAGCGGCCGCGCGGTTCGCGCAGGTCTGCGACGAGGCCGCTATCCCCCGCTCCCGCATCCGCCTCGCCGCAATCGGCCCGAGGGTCGCCGCCCGCGCCGGGGATGGCTGGGCGCAAGTGCGCAGCGCCGCGAGACCGGACGACGCCGCATTGCTGGCCTTGGCGCAGGAGATGTGCCAAGACACCGGCCCACGGACAGCAACCGCGACGACAAGGACTTGATGCAGGACATCCCTTCCGCCCCTCCCGGCGTTCCTCCGCAGCGCCGCTCGGCGGGCATGACGCTGTTCGTCGCGCTCATCGCCTTCGTGATCGGCGCGGGCCTCGTCGCCTGGCTGGCGACGCGCGGCTACCTGCCGACCCTGCTCGAAGCCGCGAACACCGCAACCCAGCCCGCGACGCCAGCACCCGGACCGAGGCTCGCCGCACCGCCCGCCGCGCAGATGTCGCAGATCGCGACCGTCGAGGGGCGGCTCGCGATGATCGAGGACCGCATGTCGCGCATCGACCTGCAGACCAGCGCTGCCGCCGGTAACGCCGGGCGCGCCGAGGGCCTACTGATCGCCTTCGCCGCGCGCCGCATGGTCGATCGCGGCGAGCCGCTCGGCTACCTTTCCGACCAGCTGCGCCTGCGCTTCATGAACGCCCAGCCGCGCGCGGTGCAGACGGTGGTGGATTTCGCCGCCAACCCCGTCACCATCGATGCGCTGAGCGCCCGGCTGGAAGCGCTGTCGCCGGAACTGACGGTCAGCACCGCCAACCGCAGCTTGTGGGAGCGGACGCGGCAGGAGATCACCTCGCTCTTCGTGGTGCGCCGCGATTCGGCCGCGCTGGCGAACCCGACCGCCCGCATCGAGCGCGCCCGCCTGATGCTCACCGCCAAGCGCATCGATTCGGCCATCGGCGAGGTCGAGCGGCTTCCCGGCGCCGAAGCGGCCGACAACTGGATCGCGGATGCGCGCCGCTACGAGGCGGTGCAGAAGGCTCTGGACCTGCTGGAGACGACGGCGATGCTGGAGCCCAACCGGCTGCAGGATTCGACCGGCCACTCGGTCGACCAGCCGAGCCCGCTGGCCCCGACCGCGCCTGCGGAAGAACCCGCGCCGGAGGCTTCGGAGGGGGCGTAAAAAATCATCCGCCGTCCTGGACTTGATCCGGGACGGTGGCGGTCTTTAGGCGCGAACTCGCTGCGCGCGCCGCAAGGTGGGTTGGTCCCGGATCAAGTCCCGGGACGACGAGTAATCAATTCTTGACCTGACAGCTCATCCCAGCCGCCTTCATGCCCGAGCACAAGGCCCGCGCCGCCGCGCCGTCGCCGGGGAGGGCCTGAAGGCGGTAGACGGTGCCGATGTCCGCCTTGCCCTGCACCACGCGGTGACTCATGCCGCCGAGCGGTTCGTACTGCGTCTTGAGCGTATTCCACCCGGCCTCCGCCGCCTCCTTCGAGGCATAGGCACCGACCTGCACACCGACCCCGCTGACCACCGGGGCAGCAGCAGAAGCCTTGTCGGTCGGCTTGGCAGCGCTCGGCTCGGTGGTGGTGGTGCGGAACCCCGGCGCGGGGGTATCGTCGCTCTTGTCGATCTGGACGGGGCGCGACTGGCCCTCGGCGACGGCGAAGCTGGTGTCGCCGGTGCCCGCCACGACTTCGCCGCCGGGGTTGTCGGGCTTGACCTTGTAAGGCGCCTTGGGCGCGGCGATCACGCCGCCATCAGCGACCAGCGGCTGCTCGGGGCGGCTCTTGATCGCCCAGATCACACCGCCGCCGATCACCGCCAGCGCGACGAGGCCGAGCGCGCCCAGCAGCACACCCTGCCCGATGCCGGAGCGATCTTCCTCATAACCCTCGTCGTCGCCTTCCAGCCAGGGGAGGCGCACGTCCTCCTCCAGCTGCAACTGCTGCGCGGTGGCGCCGAACGCGGCCGAGGCGGAGGCCTCGCCGTCCTCCTCGAAGTAGGGGCTGCCCTGCTTGCCCGAACCGAACACCGGGTTCTTCTTCTCCGGTTTCGGGAAATAGCCGTCGTCAGCGCCTGCCATGGATCACATTTCCTCCACCGCCTCGACCCCGAGCAGAGTCAGGCCGTTGCGGACAAGTTGCCCGATCTGCGCCGCCAGGAAAAGCCGCGCACCCGTCAGCTTTGCATCCTGCGCGTTAACAAACCGCTTTTCCACCCTGTCATTGCCGAGGTTCCAGTAGCCATGGAACGCGGCGGCAACGTCGCCGAGGTAGAAGGCGATGCGGTGCGGCTCGCGGGCGGCAGCGGCCGCCTCGACGATGCGGGGGAACTGCGCGGCCAGCTTGACCAGTTCCAGTTCCTCGTCGCCCAGCAGTTCGACGTGCTCGCCCGAGGGGGTGAAGCCGCCCTCGGCCAGCCCCTTGCGCAGCGTCGAGTGGACGCGGGCATTGGCGTACTGGACGTAGAACACCGGGTTGTCCTTGCTGGCTTCGACGACCTTGGCGAAGTCGAAGTCCATCTGCGCTTCCGGCTTGCGGGTCAGCATGGTGAAGCGCACCACGTCCTTGCCCACTTCGGTGACGACTTCGGCCAGCGTCACGAAATTGCCCGAACGCTTGGACATCTTCACCGGCTCGCCGTCGCGCAGCAGCTGGACCATCTGGACCAGCTTGATCTCGAATGGCGTGGGTTCTCCGTCAGCGCCGGTCATGGCGGCGACGGCAGCCTTGATGCGCTTGACGGTGCCCGCGTGGTCCGCACCCCAGATATCGACGAGGGCGTCGGCGCTCTGGGCCTTCTGGAAGTGGTAGGCGAGGTCGGCGCCGAAATAGGTCCAGGTGCCGTCCGACTTCTTGATAGGGCGGTCCTGATCGTCGCCGAACGCGGTGGACTTGAACAGCGGCAGTTCGACCGCTTCCCAGTCCTCCAGCGTCTTGCCCTTGGGCGCTTCGAGCACGCCGTCGTAGACGAGGCCCTTGGCGCGCAGCCAGGCTTCGGCCTCGTCGGGCTTGCCGCTGGCCTGCAGTTCCGCCTCCGACGAGAACAGGTCGTGGTGGATGCCGAGGAGCGCGAGGTCGTCCTTGATCATCACCAGCATCGCGGCGACGGCCTTCTTCTGGAACAGCGCCAGCCATTCCGACTCGGGTGCGGCAGCGTACATCTCGCCGAACTCGGCGGCGAGCTGCTGGCCTACCGGCACCAGGTATTCGCCCGGATAAAGCCCCTCGGGGATCGCGCCGACGTCGTGCCCAAGCGCCTCGCGGTAGCGCACGTGCGCCGAGCGGGCGAGCACTTGCACCTGCCCGCCGGCATCGTTGACGTAGTATTCCTTGGTGACCTTGTGGCCCGCGAACTCCAGCAGCGTCGCCAGCGCATCGCCGACGACCGCGCCCCGGCAGTGGCCCATGTGCATCGGCCCGGTCGGGTTGGCCGAGACGTATTCGACGTTCACCGTCGTCCCGCCGCCCATCGTCGAACGGCCGTAGTCCGCGCCGAGATCGGCGATCGCACGCAGTTCGGTCAGCCACGTGGCGGAGGAAAGTCGCAGGTTGATGAAGCCCGGCCCTGCGATCTCGGCAGACGTCACCGAATCGAGCTTCGACAGTTCCGCCACCAGCGCCTCGGCCAGATCGCGAGGCTTCAGGCCGGCGGGCTTGGCCAGCACCATCGCGGCGTTGGTCGAGAGGTCGCCGTGGGAGGGATCGCGCGGCGGCTCGACCGTGATCGCGCCTCGCTTGAGGCCGCCCGGCAGCGTGCCCGCTGCTTCCAGCGCATCGAGCGCGGCGGAAAGGTGGCCTGCGAAGGCGGCGTAAAGGGTCTGCGTAGTGCTCATGACGCGCGCGGATAGCCCAAGTATGGAAGAAGGGAAACAGGGCGCTGCAAGGTGACAGGTGTACACCGTTGACACGGTCCAGAGGGGAAAGGTGTCACCTTGGGCCGGAAAGTGTCACCTTGCGGGGGTAAGGTGACACATTTTGCGGGGCATGTGTCACCTTGTGAGGAGGATGTGTCACCTTGCGGTGTAACCTTGTGCGGCCGGGAAGGTTCGGGCGGAGCATGGGGATAATGTATCGGACTGGGCGGTCTGTAGGAAAGCGGGCGGTCCGTAAGCGCCCCAAGGCCCTCGTTCATATACCATCGTCATCCCAGCGAAGGCTGGGACCGCTATGACCATGATGAGTCCTGTTGGCTGGGCACTGGGAGCTTCATCCCGCCTCGCCGAAACACCGCGACATGACGATAGCGGTCCCAGCCTTCGCTGGGATGACGATCTGATTTTGAGACGGCAGCTTACCACCCAAACCCACCGTCACCCTGAACTTGTTTCAGGGTCCATCCGGCCGATCGCCCAGTTCATGAGCGGCTAAATCGACGGGGTGGCTTTCGCCTCCCGGCTTCGGCACCAACTGCCCGATGGATCCTGAAACAAGTTCAGGATGACGCAGGGCGAGGGCGCAATGGCGGTTCCCCACTCCTCATTGTCATTTCCGCACCATTGCCCTCCACCCCGGAGCAGCCCCCTGTCCAAACCCACCCTTTTGCGCTAACGGCGCGCGATGCAAACGACTGCGACTCCCCGGACCTACCGCGTCAAGAGCTTCGGCTGCCAGATGAACGTCTATGACGGCGACCGCATGGCCGAACTGCTCGCCGAACAGGGCATCACCGCCGCGCCGGAAGGCGAGGAGGCGGACCTTGTCGTGCTCAACACCTGCCACATCCGCGAGAAGGCGGCGGAGAAGGTCTATTCCGACATCGGCCGCCTCGTGAAGAACTGGGACCGCGAGGACGGATCGTCACCCATGATCGCCGTCGCCGGCTGCGTCGCGCAGGCCGAGGGCGAGGAGATCATGGCCCGCGCGCCCGCGGTAACGATGGTCGTCGGCCCGCAGGCCTACCACCGCCTGCCCGAGATGGTCCGCGCCGCCAGCGCGGGCGAGCGCGTCACCGACACCGACATGCCCGCCGAGACCAAGTTCGACGCCCTGCCCCGCCGCAAGCGGTCCGGCCCCACGGCGTTCCTGACCGTGCAGGAAGGCTGCGACAAGTTCTGCACTTATTGCGTGGTGCCCTATACCCGCGGCGCCGAAGTCTCGCGCCCTTATGCCGCGCTGATCGACGAGGCGAAGCTGCTGGTCGAGGCCGGCGCGCGCGAGATCACGCTGCTCGGCCAGAACGTCAATGCCTGGACCGGCGAGAACGCCAAGGGGCAGACGGTCGGTCTCGACGGGCTGGCGCGCGAACTGGCGGCGATCCCGGAGCTGGCGCGCATCCGCTACACCACCAGCCACCCCAACGACATGACGCAGGGCCTGATCGACGCCCACGGCGAGAACGCCAAGCTGATGCCGTTCCTCCACCTGCCGGTGCAGGCAGGGAACGACCGCGTGCTCAAGGCGATGAACCGCAGCCATACGGCCGAGAGCTACCTCAAGATCCTCGACCGGGTGCGCGCGGTGCGGCCGGACATTGCGCTGTCGGGCGACTTCATCGTCGGTTTCCCAGGCGAGACCGAGGCCGAATTCGAGGATACGCTGAGGCTGGTCGACGCGGTCGGATATGCGCAGTGCTTCAGCTTCAAGTATTCGCCCCGCCCCGGTACGCCTGCCGCGACGATGGACGACCAGGTCTCCGCCGCCGTGATGGACGAGCGGCTGCAGCGCCTCCAGTCGGCACTCAACCGCGACCAGCTGGCGTTCAACGCCGCAACCGTCGGCAAGACCTGTGACGTGCTCGTCGAGCGCAAGGGCAAGCACCCCGGCCAGTGGCTCGGCAAGTCGCCCTGGCTGCAGTCGGTCCACTTCACCGGCGAGGCGGAGGTCGGCCAGATCGTGCGCGTCGAGATCACCAGCGCGGGGCCAAACAGCCTTGGGGCAGTGCCGCTCGCCGCGGAAGTGGCGTGAGTCGCCAGCCACTCGTCCTCGTCCCCGGCCTGACCTGCGACGCGGAGGTCTTCCGCGCCCAGACTGCTTCGCTGGCGGACGTGGCGGATATGACCGTCGCCGATACGCTCAGCGACGGCTCGATCGCCGCCATGGCCGAGCGGCTGCTCGACGACGCGCCCGATACCTTCGCGCTCGCGGGGTTCTCGATGGGTGGCTACGTGGCGATGGAAGTGATCGCCCGCGCGCCGGAGCGGGTCACGCGGCTCGCCCTGCTCGACACCAGCGCCACGGCTGATGCGCCCGACTATGCCGCCGTCCGCCGCGCTGCCGTCAGGACCGCGCGGGAACGCGGCTTCGAGAAAGTGCTGCGCGGCAGCCTTGGCCTGCTGGTCCATCCGCAGGCGGACCCGGCGATCGGCGATGCGGTGGTGGCGATGGCCCTGCGCGTCGGGATCGAGGCGTTCGAGCGCCAGCAGGGCGCGATCATCGCCCGCGCCGATCCGCTGCCGGGCCTCGCCGCGATCACGGTGCCGACGCTGGTGCTGGTCGGCGAGGACGACCGCACCACGCCGCCGCACTATTCGCGCACGATCGCGCAGGCCGTGCCGGGTGCGACCTTGGTGACGATCCCGCAATGCGGCCACATGGCGCCGATGGAGCGGCCGGAAGCGGTGAACGCGGCGCTGCGTGAGTGGCTTTCGGCGTAGACGAGCCTGTCCGCCAACGGCAAGTCAAGGTCACACAGGTTCGTCATTGCGAGCGCAGCGAAGCAATGACGAAAGGCGGGCATCCACGAAAAAGCCCCGGAACTCGCGTTCCGGGGCTCTTCCTGCAAGGGGGCGTGCTTCTTACCAGAAGAAGCCGTTGTGCGCGGTGACCACGCGGCCGGTGCGGGTGTTCACCATGACCACGTCGTTGTTGTAGCGGACCCAGCGATGGCCGGCGCGCGGGGCGGGCAGGCGGTAGCGGGCATAGTCACGCACCCAGTAGCGGTCACCGTAGTAGGCGGGCTGGAAACGGTAGCCCACGGTCACCGGGCGATAGCGATAGCCGCGCGGGCCGACGTAGGCCGGGCGGCGGTAGTCGTTGCGATGCGACTGGCGATAGTCGCGCCAGTCCTCGCGCAGTTCCTGGCGGGAGTCGCGCACATCGCGGCGGGCATCGCGGACGTCGCGGCGGTCGCCGTAGCGCTGGGCCTGACGCAGGTCGCGCTCGTCGCGGCGGACCTCGCGGGCGCTGTCACGGACTTCGCGGGCGCTCTGGGCCGAGGCCATGGTCGGGACCGCGACGGTCGGCAGGGCCACACCGGCAGCCAGGGCAATCATGAAGAACTTGCGCACCTGTATTCTCCTTCTTCTCAAGAGCCGTATCCGGCCTTCTGATTGGAAACTGCCCGCGCGCTCCTGAACGATCCGGGAATGCGGCGTGCAGCGTGGGGACATAAGTGTCGCACCCTTGCGACAGTTGCATGCCGGAGCGCCGAAACGCGCAGTTATCCCCGACGAAACGCAGGAAATTTTGCAGAAACCTCCTTGCGGGGCGCGCCCTGTGGAGCCATCTTCACGATAGAACGAGACATCAATCTCGCATGAAAGGAGCACATGGCCCGCAAAGCAGCCCGTGCCGTTGATCCGGCGCAGTTCCGCCCCGAAACCCATCGCCGGGCGCGTGTCGAAATAGATTTCGACGAACCTGTGTTGCTGGGAGCCCTGTTCGGGCAATTCGATTCAAATCTGGTGCAGGTGGAGAACCGCCTCGGCGTGTACATCTCCGCCCGGGGCAGCAAGATCCAGATCGAAGGGCCGGACGATGCCGTCGCCCGCGCGCGCGACACCCTCAAGGGCATGTATCACCGGCTGGAGATGGGGCAGGCGCTCGATTCCGGCGCGATCGAATCGCTGATCGCGATGAGCACCGAACCCACCCTCGAAGGCATCATCACCGGCGACGCGGGCGCGCCGCCGATCATGATCCGCACCCGCAAGAAGACGATCGTGCCGCGTTCGGCGACGCAGATCGACTACATGCGCCAACTCGCGAAGTCGGACGTGATCTTCGCGCTCGGCCCGGCGGGTACGGGCAAGACTTACGTGGCGGTGGCGCAGGCCGTCAGCCAGCTGATGACCGGCTCGGTCCAGCGCCTGATCCTGTCGCGCCCGGCGGTCGAGGCGGGCGAAAAGCTGGGCTTCCTGCCCGGCGACATGAAGGACAAGGTCGATCCGTACCTGCGTCCGCTCTACGACGCGCTGTACGACTGCATGCCGCCCGAGCAGGTGGAACGCCGCCTTGCCAACGGCGAGATCGAGATCGCCCCGATCGCCTTCATGCGCGGCCGCACGCTGGCCGATGCCTTCGTCATCCTCGACGAAGCGCAGAACACCACGCGCGAGCAGATGAAGATGTTCCTCACCCGCTTCGGCCAGAACAGCCGCATGGTGGTGTGCGGAGACCCGCGCCAGGTCGACATCCCCGGCGGCGACCGCCATTCCGGCCTCGCCGACGCGGTCGCCCGGCTGGAGGGCGTGGACGGCATCGCGGTGACCCGCTTCACGGCGGCGGACGTGGTGCGCCATCCGATCGTCGGCCGCATCGTCGAGGCTTACGAGGGGCCGGACGCTTAAGAGAAAGGCCCACCCCCAACCCCTCCCGCAAGCGGGAGGGGAGTAGGTTGTGATTGCCCTCCCGCTTGCGGGAGGGCCGGGAGGCTTGGCCCGCAGCGCCTAGCCGGACGGGGTGGGCTTTGTTACTCCGCCGCCTTCTTCGCCTCGCCCTCGTCCAGCTCCTTGCGCGAGATGCCGAGCAGCCCGGCCAGCTTGTCCTTCTCGGCGCTCTTGAGGTCCGCGTACTTGCGCGGGGCGGGCAGATCGGCGGTGGATGCCTTCACCTTGTCGATGATCGCCGGCATTTCCTTCATCAGCCGGGGCATCAGCGCCTGCATCCTGTTCATGACCTCGGGCGACATCATGATGATGTAGGAATCCGCGGCGTAGGCCTTGCCCGTCGGCGTGGCGAAGAAGGCGTTCATCTCCTGCAGCTGCTTCGCGTCGAACCGCCCGGCGTAGGCGCTCGCCAGACCGTCGCGGATGTCGGGCTCGAACTGGGTCATCAGGCCCATCATGTCGGTCATCATCGTACGGGTGGTGGCCGACATGCGCTGCTTGAAGGCCGGGTCGTAGATCTCCATGATCTGCGCCATGGTGCCGCTGCCCAGCTTCTCGGTATCGACGCCGCTGATCCCGGCAAGGTCCTTGAGCGGCATCTGCATCATGGAATCCATGATGGAATCCATCATCTTGTCCATCGTGCCGTTCATGATCCGGCCATAGGTCCCGAGCGGGAACACGTAGTCGACCGTCTGCTTCGCAGCGGCAAGACGCGCCGGGTCGGTGGCAGCTACAGGCTCGGCCGCAAGAACAGGAGAAGCCGACGCCAGCAGGGCGGCGCAAGCGGTAAGGACGAAACGCATCTGAGATACTCCCACAGGCCCGCTCTAACGGGACGCCGCTGGGCATATCCCGTTCGCCGCTATGGGAAAAATGAAAATGACGGTTGGTCGTGGTCTGCCCCGGACCCGCGACCTCGCACTTCGTCACCCTGAACTCGTTTCAGGGTCCATCAAGCCGCAAACGCTGCGCGTGGGATAGCGAACCGCCCTCGCAGCTGGTGGAATCATACCCCCGAGGCAGCCTGCATAATGGACCCTGAAACGAGTTCAGGGTGACGGAGGCGTGGACTAGAGGGTCAGTCCCGCCCCCGAAAGGTCAAAGCCCCGCTTGCAGCAGCCACTCGTGGAAGATGCGCACCGGCCGCGCTTCCAGCGACTTGGGGCGACACACGAACCAGTAGCGGTACGGGCTCTCCACCTCGATGTCGTAGACCCGCGCGAGGCGGGTATCGTGCGAGCGGCGGAAATGGTCGTCGTGCATGATTGCGATGCCCAGACCCTGCGCCGCCGCCTCCAGCACCAGCTGGCCGGAATCGAAGCGATCGACCGAGGCCGGGTCGAGATCGGGCAAGTCGATCGCGCGCTTCCACGCATCGAGGCTGTCGGGCAGGTCCTGATGGATCAGGAACGTCTGGCGCGACAGCTTCGCCTCGTCGGGCACCGGACCCAGTTCCTCGGCCAGCGCCTGCGAGGTGATCGCATAGACCTTGTTGTGATCGAGCTGCACCCGGTAATACTGCGGGTCCGGCTCCTTCGCGAGGATGATCGCAGCGTCCAGCGTATCGCCGACGCGGTCTTCCAGATGCGCGCCGGTATCGATGTCGATGTGCAGGCGCGGATGCAGCTTGCGCAGTTCCGGCAGGCGCGGGAACAGCCGCTGGCCGCCGAACAGCGAGGGCACGCCCAGATGCAGACGCAGCACCTGACCGCGATCGATCTGCGCCTCGACCGCCTCGGCCAGTTCTTCCAGCTTGGGCGCGATGGCGGTGTAGAACGCCTGCCCTTCGTCGGTCAGCTTCATCGCCTGATGCTGGCGGGTGAACAGGCGCTTGCCGGTGAAGTCCTCCAGCGCGGCCACGCGGCGCGACAGGGCCGAGGGGCTGAGCGCCAGTTCGTTGGCCGCCGCCTTGGCGGAACCGAGACGCACCACGCGCACGAAAGCTTCGAGCGCACGCAGGGGAGGTAGACGACGTACTGGCACTGTTGCGGTCTTTTCACTCGGTTATGGCCGCCGCCGGAGGGTCCGGCGACAGCGGTTACTCGGCCTCGCTCTCCAACTCTTCCACGGGCGGATGCAGGCGCAGCCGCGTCACGCGCCGCTCGTCGCCGTCCGTCACCTCGATCTTCCAGCCGCTTTCGTGGTCCAGGACCGCGCCCACTTCGGGCACTTGTCCGGCCAGCACGAAAGCCAGGCCGCCGAGAGTATCCACCGCTTCCTCGACTTCGGCCAATCGCGGGTCGATCCGCTCGGCCACATCGTCCAGTTCGGCTCGGGCGTCCGCGTCCCACATACCTGCGTCGATTGCAACCAGCAATTCCTCGGGCGCATCGTCGTGCTCGTCCTCGATCGAGCCGACGATCTCCTCCACGAGGTCCTCGATGGTGATGATGCCGTCGGTGCCGGTGTACTCGTCGATCACGACCGCAAGGTGCGTGCGCTGCGCCCGCATGTCGGCCAGCACGTCCAGCGCGCCGCGCGATTGCGGCACGTAGAGCGGCTGGCGCATCAGCGTGGTCCAGTCCTCCGGCGGCGGCGCATTGCGGGCGAGCAGCGGGAACACGTCCTTGATGTGGATCATGCCCTTGATGGCGTCGAGCGTCTCTCCATAGACCGGCATGCGGCTATGGCCGTGCTCGGCGAAGGCCTCTACCACGTCCGCCCAACTGGCCGAGGCGGGGATCGCCACGATTTCGCTGCGCGGAATGGCGACGTCGTCGGCATCGTGCTCGCTGAAATGCAGGAGGTTGCGCAGCATCTGCCGCTCGATCGGCGACAGGTCGCCGGTCAGCGCGGTGCTGGTCTCACCTTCGTGCTCGTTGATGACTTCCTCAAGCTGGGCGCGCAGGGACTGGTCGCCCTCTGCGTGGAAAAGCCGCTTGAATGCACGCCAAAGCGTGTTGGTACTGTCCCCTTCTCCGAAACCGGAGTCGGCGTGGCGGCCATTGTCGGCCATCGTACGTTTAAATCCCTGTTGCTGCAGTGCGGTCCCCATATGGGTCGGGAATGCCTAAAACTGCAAGTGCCTTTGTTTCGAGCGCTTCCATTGCCTCAGCATCCTCGTCCGAAGTCTCGTGATCGTGGCCCGCCAGATGGAGCAGGCCGTGGATGATGAGGTGAGTGGCGTGGTGTTCGACCGGAATGCCCTTCTCCGCCGCCTCGCGCGTGCAGGTTTCGCACGCCAGCGCGAGGTCGCCGAGCATTTCGGGCGGCCCGTCCTCGTCCAGATCGAGCAGCGCCGCGCGCTCCAGCATCGGGAAGGAGAGCACGTTGGTCGGCTTGTCCTTGGCACGCCATTCGCGGTTGAGGACGTGGACTTCGGCGTCGCTGGTAAACAGCAGGCTGGTGGTAAGCCGCTCGTTGTCCAACTCCGGCGCGAGGGTAACGAGGGCTTCCAGCGCGGCCTGCGCGAGGTCGGCCCAGTCGGTCGCGGGGCTCCAGGGTTCTTCGATGTCGATTTCGAGGTCCATGGATTGCGCCTTATCGCGCGGGGTGGCCGGGGTCGAGCACATCGTCGTCCCGGACTTGATCCGGGACGACGAGGGTTCAATCCCCGCGTCGGACAAACCGCCCATTGTGCCAAGGACCCGCTTGCCATACCGGGCGAGGCATGAGCCGGCTCGATTCACACCTCGAGGCAGCGCTGGAGCGCGTGACCCGCGCCGGACAGCGCCGGACCTTGCGCGCCACGACCCTGCTGCCCGGCGGCCGGATCGAGCGCGCCGGGCGCACGATGCTCGACTTCTCCAGCAACGACTACCTCGGCCTCGCGCGCCACCCGCTGCTGGTGGAGCGCTCGGCCGAGTGGGCCGCGCGGGACGGCTCAGGCTCCGGATCTTCGCGGCTGGTGACGGGAACGAGCGCGGCGCACCTCGCCCTCGAAGCCCGCATCGCCGAATTCAAGCATTGCGAAGCGGCGCTGATCTTCGCGAGCGGCTGGCAGGCCAACGCGGCGGTGATCCCGGCGCTGCTCTCCGCCATTCCGGGCGTCGCGGTATTCACCGACCGGCTGATCCACGCCTCCATGCACGCAGGGATCGCGATGGCGGGCGTGCGCCAGCACCGCTTCCGCCACAACGACCTCGACCACCTCGAAACCCTGCTCGCAGAAAAGGGCGCGGACGCTCCCGCCCGCCTGATCCTGACCGAGAGCGTGTTCTCGATGGACGGCGACCGTGCAGACATGGTGCGCCTCGCCGATGTCGCCGAGCGCCACGACGCCGCGCTGTTCGTCGACGAGGCCCATGCCACCGGCGTGCTCGGCCCCGAGGGACGCGGGCTTTCGGCTCTGGTGCCGGGCAAGGTGGACCTCGTGATGGGCACCTTCAGCAAGGCGCTGGGCGGCTTCGGTGCCTACGTGGCCGGATCGCGGGTGCTGATCGACTACCTGACCAATGCCGCGAGCGGCTTCATCTTCACCACCGCCCCGCCGCCCGCCGTGCTGGGCGCGGTGGACGCCGCGCTGGACCTGCTGCCGGGCATGGATGCCGAGCGCGCGCACCTCGCCGCACTGGGCGACCGGCTGCGCGCGGGACTGACCCGCCTCGGCCTCGATCACGGCGCGTCCTCGACCCAGATCGTGCCCGCCGTGATCGGACCGGAGAACGAGGCGATGGCTCTCTCCGCAAGGCTGGAGGCGGCGGGCTTCCTCGCCTCCGCGATCCGCCCGCCGACGGTGCCGGCCGGGACCAGCCGCCTGCGCCTAGCCCTGCGCGCCGGGCATTCGGAGGCCGGTATCGACGCCCTGCTCGCCGCGATCGAGGCGCATCGGTGAAGCTCTTGTTCGCCCACGGCTGGGGCTTCGACCACCGTTTCTGGGAACCCCTCGCCGCGCTGCTGCCCGAGCGGGCGCACGTCATCGACGATCGCGGCTACTTCGGCGCGCCGCATGCGCCTGCCGTCGAAGGCTCCTGCATCGCAGTGACGCATTCCTTCGGGACGATGCGCGTCCTCGCCGCGCCGCCGCCGGGGCTCATCGGCATCGTCGCGATCAACGGGTTCGAGCGCTTCTCCGCCGTTCCCGGCCGCCCCGGTGTCCCGGTCCGCGTGCTCGACCGCATGCTGCGCCGCTTCGAGACCGACCCGCGCGGCGTGCTGGCCGAGTTCCGCAAGACTTGCGGCTCCACCGAGGCCTTCGGAGAAATCGACCCCGAAGCGCTCGCCGCCGACCTCCTGTGCCTGCGCGACGCCGCCCCGTCGCTGCCGGACGTGCCGATACTGGCGATCCACGGCGGCGCCGACCCGCTGCTCCCGCCCGAGATGCGCGCCGCCACGTTCACCGGAGCACAGGTCCGCCGCATCGACCACGAGGCGGGCGGCCATCTCCTCCCGCAGCAAGCCCCGCAGCTGTGCGCCGCCGCCGTTCGCGGGATGCTCGCATGAGCCGCCGCGAGCGCATCCGCAGCGCCTTCGCCGCCGCACCCGACTACGACGGCCACGCCCGCATCCAGCGCGAGGTCGCCACGACCCTCGCCGCGCGCATCGCCGCGCTGGACCTTCCGCCCGCGCCGCGCGTGCTGGAGATCGGCTGCGGCACCGGCTTCCTGACCTCCGCCCTGATGGATCAGGGCATCGGCGGCGACTGGCTGGTCACCGACATTGCGCCCGAAATGGTGGAGCGTTGTCGCGCCGCCCTCCCCGCTTCCGACAACGCACGAACCCTGCGCTTCGCTACCCTCGACGGCGAGCACGGCACCCCCGAAGGCGCGCCCTTCGACCTCATCTGCTCAAGCCTTGCGGTGCAGTGGTTCGACGATACGCCCTCCGCCCTCGCCCGCCTGTCGCAGTGGCTGGCGCCCGGCGGGCACCTCGTCGTCACCACGCTGGGACCGCGCAGTTTCCACGAGTGGCGCGCCGCGCACGAGGCCGAGGGGATCGCACCCGGCACCCCCGCCTACCCCCCGGTGGAGGCTTTCGCGACGCTCTCCCCCGAAACGCTGCTGGTCGAGGACGTGACCGAAACCCACCCCGATCCGCGCGCCTTTGTGCGCGCGGTCAAGGCCATCGGCGCGGGCACCTCCGCGCCCTCGCACCGGCCTCTCAATCCGGCGCAGCTGCGCAGCGTGATGGCGCGGTTCGCCCAAAGCGGATGCAACGTCACTTACGAGGTGGTGACCTGCCACTTGCGCCGCGCCCCGACATTTCCTTACGTGAGCCCCCAATGACCCAGCGCACCCTGATCGTGACCGGCACCGATACCGGCATCGGCAAGACCGTCTTCGCCGCCGCGCTGGCGGGGGCGCTGGGCGCGCATTACTGGAAGCCGGTGCAGGCCGGGATCGAGGAGGAAGGCCCCGACGCCCAGCGCGTCGGCTTTCTCGGCGGACTGCCCGAGGGCAAGGTGCTGGCCGAAGCCTATAGCCTGACCACGCCCTGCTCCCCCCACCTCGCCGCCGAGATCGACGGCGTCACCATCGACACCGCCCGCCTAGCCCTGCCGGAAATCGATGGCCCGCTGGTGGTAGAGGGCGCGGGAGGCGCACTGGTGCCGATCTCGCGCACCGAGACTTACGCCGACCAGTTCGCCCGCTGGGGCGAGCCGGTGGTGCTGGTGGCGCGCACGATGCTGGGCACGATCAACCACTCGCTGCTTTCGATCGAGGCCCTGCGCGCGCGCGGTGTGGACGTGCTCGGCGTGGCCTTCGTCGGCGATCCGGCGGAAGACAGCGAGGCCACCATCTGCGCGATGGGCAATGTAAAACGCCTCGGCCGCCTGCCCCGCCTCGATCCGCTGACTCCCGAGACGCTGGCCGCCGCCTTTGCCGCAAACTTCCGCCTGAAGGACTTCGCGTGACGCTACCGCGTTCTGGCTCTCTGGCCGCTTCCCCCGTCTGGCACCCCTTCACCCAGCACGGGCTGGGCGAGCCGATCCCGCTCGTCACCCATGCCGAAGGCGCGCTGCTGCACACGGCGGACGGGCGCACGGTGATCGACGCGATCTCGTCCTGGTGGGTGACCACGCACGGCCACTGCCACCCACGCATCATGGCCGCCGTGGCCGAGCAGGCCCAAAAGCTCGACCAGCTGATCTTCGCGGGCTGGACGCACGACCCCGCCGAGCAGGTCGCCGCCGGGCTGACCGCGATCATGCCCAGCGAACTGACGCGGGTGTTCTTCTCCGACAGCGGCTCCACCAGCGTCGAGGTCGCGCTCAAGATGGCGCTCGGCTACTGGCATGCGCAAGGTGAAGCGCGCCATCGCATCGTGGTGATGGAGCATTCCTACCACGGCGACACCATCGGCGCGATGTCGGTGGGCGCGCGCGGGGTGTTCAACCAGCCTTACGCGCCGCTGCTGTTCGACGTTGGCCGCATCCCCTACCCAGCCGCCGGGGCCGAGCAGGATACGCTCGACGCGCTCGAAGCCCTGTGCCGCGAGGGCGACATCGCCGCGCTGATCCTGGAGCCGCTGATCCTCGGCTCGGGCGGCATGCTGGTCTACGGCCCCGAAACGCTGCGGGCGATGCGCGAGATCTGCACCCGATACGGCGTCCTGTTCATCGCCGACGAGGTGATGACCGGCTGGGGCCGCACCGGCACCCTGCTGGCCTGCGAACAGGCCGACGTGGTCCCCGACATCCTGTGCCTGTCCAAGGGCCTGACCGGCGGCTCGCTGCCGCTAGCGGTGACGATGGCGACCGAGGCGATCTTCGCCGCGCACTGGTCCACCGACCGCGCGAAGATGTTCTTCCATTCCTCCAGCTACACCGCCAACCCGCTGGCCTGCGCCGCCGCCGCCGCCAACCTCGCCATCTGGGCCGAGGAGCCGGTGCGCGAATGCATCGACGACCTCGCCCGCCGCCAGTCGGCCTGGCTGGAGAAGCTGGGCCGGTTCTGCCACTTCGACAACCCGCGCACGCTCGGCACCATCGCCGCGCTGGACATGCGCACGATGGGCAGCGGCGGCTACATGGACAGCCTCGCGCCCGAACTCATGGCCTTCTTCCGCAGCCGCGACGTGCTGCTGCGCCCGTTAGGCAATACGATTTACGTGATGCCGCCCTACTGCATCACCGACGGCCAGCTCGATGAAGTATGGAACGCCATCGGCGAGGCCGTCGTCTCGTTCTGATAGCCCGCCTGGGCACTCCCGAGCAGCGAGCATGTTGCGTTACCGCGCTGCCACATTCGGCGCCAAATGCAATTGTCGCGCAATATTGCTATTGCGAATGATACGCATTCCCGTTAGCCGCGCCTGCAATCGGGTGCCTTGCATTCGCAATCAGGGGATTTCCAATGCAGTTCAAGTTCGCATTGATGGTGGGATGCGCCACCATTCTCGGCGCCACTCCGGCCGTGGCCCAGAGCGCCGGCGATGAGGCAGGCGATGACCAGATCGTCGTCACCGGCAAGTACACGATCGAGAACAAGATCGACACCGCCACCGGCCTTGGTCTGTCGGTTCAGGAAACCCCGCAGTCGGTCTCGATCGTGACCGCACAGCGCATCCTCGACCAGAACCTGATCAGCGTTAAGGACGTGATCGTGAACGGCGTCGGCGTCGCCGTCAGCGAAGTCGATGACGTGCGCAACTCGTTCTTCGCGCGCGGCTTCGAGATCCGCAACACGCAGGTCGATGGCGTGCCCGCAGCATGGACCCTCGCCGGCGGCAACGGCGAGACGAGCATCGACGTCTCGATCTACGAGCGCGTCGAGATCGTGCGCGGCGCCACCGGCCTGCTCTCCGGCGCGGGCGACCCGTCGGCCTCGGTCAACCTCGTGCGCAAGCATGCCGACGCCACCGAGCTGACCGGCTATGCCAACGCCAGCATCGGCAGCTGGAACACCTGGCGCCTTTCCGCCGACGTCGGCGGCGCGCTGACCTCGGACGGCCGCGTGCGTGCCCGCGTCGTCGGCCGATACGAGGAAGGCGAATACTTCATGGACATCCAGGACCGCAAGAAGTGGGTCCTGTACGGCGTGGTCGAGGCCGACCTCACCGACTCCACGCTGGTGCGCGCGGGCATCAGCCACCAGGACACCAAGCCCAAGGGCGCCAGCTGGGGCTCGCTGCCCACGTTCTACACGGACGGCACCACCACCGACCTGCCACGCTCGCAGACGACGGCCGCCGACTGGACCTACTGGAACAGCACCAACCAGAACATCTACGCGACGGTGCGCCAAGGCTTCGGCGACAACTGGAACCTGACGGTCAACTACAACCGCCTGAAGAACACCGGCGACACCCAGCTGCTCTACATGTACGGCGGCGTCGACAAGGCGACCGGCACGATCGAATCCAGCAACCCGTACAAGTCCAAGGGTCTCAGCGTCCAGAACAGCTTCGACGCGCAGTTGAAGGGTGAATTCAACCTGTTCGGCCGCGACCACGAGATCGTCCTGGGCGCGCTGCACAGCGTCCTGAAGCGCCACACCGACAACTATGTCGCGCCTTACACGGAGAACAATCCGGCCTGGGGCACCGGGCTGAATTCGTGGGCCACCAACACGCCGCTCATCGGCCAGAAGGGCCTGCCCTTCCCCGAGCCCGTCTGGGGCACCACCGCCGTGCGCAACGAACAGGAGCGCATCGAGCAGACCGGCTACTACGGCGCACTGCGCATGAACATCGCCGATCCGCTCAAGGTCATCGTCGGCGGCCGTATCTCCAGCTGGAGCCAGAAGGGCTTCGCCTGGAGCGGCACCAGCGACTACGGCGATGACAATGTGTTCATCCCCTACGTCGGCGCGCTTTATGACGTCGCCTCGAACCACCGCATCTACGCCAGCTACACCAAGATCTTCCAGCCGCAGAACTTGCGCGATCGCGACCTGAACCTGCTCGACCCGCTCAACGGCAATGCCTACGAGATCGGCCTGAAGAGCAACTTCTTCGGCAACGCGCTGCAGACCTCGATCGCGCTGTTCCGCATCGAGCAGGACAATGTCGGCATCACCGACGGCGCGCCGATCCCGGTCGAAGGCAGCACGCCGATCCAGCCCTACCGCGCCGCGCAGGGCGTCACCAGCAAGGGCTTCGAGATCGAGGCCACTGGCGAGCCGATGCCGGGCTGGAACCTCAACGCCAGCTACAGCCAGTTCAAGGCCAAGGATGCCAATGGCGCCATCGCCAATCCCGACCAGCCGCGCAAGCTGCTGAAAATCTTCACCACTTACGATCTTTCCGGCCTGCTGGACGGGCTGACCGTGGGCGGCGGCGTGAACTATCGCTCCAAGGCCTACACCGACGGACTCAACCCCTACACCGGCGCGGCCTTCCGCTTCCAGCAGGGCGGCTACACGCTGGTCAGCCTGATGACGCGCTACAACGTCAGCGAGGCGCTGCAGATCCAGGGCAACCTGGAGAACCTGTTCGACAAGAAGTACTACAGCCAGATCGGCTCGTTCAGCCAGTACCGCTACGGCGCGCCGCGCAACTTCACGATCAGCGCAAACTACAAGTTCTGATCGGGGCCTATTTCTGATCGGGGCCTATTTCTGATCAGGGGCTGGCGCCCAGATCGGCTTATACTGTTTCGTCATCCCCGCGAAGGCGGGGACCCATCCGATGACCGTGCAACCTGCCACCTCAGGAGATGGGTTCCCGCCTTCGCGGGAATGACGAAACGTGTTTTCGATCGACCGCGATCGCGATCTACAACTCCATCACGCTGGGCTTGCTCGACCGTTCGATCATGCCCGTCGTGCTCTCACCATCCCACGTGTATACCGCGTGCGCCTGCTGGACGATCGGCCAGTCTTTTGGCCAGTCCGGCGGCAGCACATGCCCGCCGCGAGAGCGGGTGTTCGCGAAGGTCTGCCCTCCGATCTCCACCCGGCGCCCGTCCACCGTCTCCAGCACGCAGGACACGTCCTCGCCGCCGGTCACGAGTCGCCGCAGCCAGGGGATCACCACCGGCCGCGCTCCGGTCCGCACCCCGTTCTCGATGATCCAGCCTTCCGAATAGCTCGGCGGCTCGCCTTCCCGCGGGGGGTAGGAGTTGAAGCCGAAGGCGCGGCCGTCCGGGAACACGGCGGACTGCCAGCAATGTCCCCAGAAGCCCGCGAAGGCGCGGAAACCCGTTCGGCGGATGCGCAGGCCATTGCCGCGAAACGCGCGCTCCTCGCCGTCGATGGAAAGCGTGCCGGTACAGCGGAACAGCTGTTCGTAACGCGGGCTCATGTAGTCGCCCTGCTTGCCGCCGAGCGCCTCGGCCGCTTCGGGCAGGATCGTGCCCGGCTCCCACGGGATCGCGGCCATCTCCATGTCTACGGTGAAGGCGACCTCGCTCCATGCGGTTTCGGCGAAATCCGGGTTTTCGAGGATCTCCTGCGCACTGGTCCGCGCCACCGAGCCTTCGAAGGCGGCGGTCCAGCGGCGGAACGGCTCCGCGCATTCGAAGCGTACCGGGCCGGTCCCGCGCACTGTCGGCCTTCCCTTCGCGTCATAAGGGGAGTGCGTCTCGCCATCCCCGCGCCGCGACCACAGGCGGCCGTCGGCGAAGGCGATGTCGAGCCACAGTTCGTGCCGATCCCACTGCGCGCCGACCGCCTCGACACCCACGCGCATGGCGAAGAGGCTGCTTTCCTCTTCGATCCACACGTTGATCGCATCGCGGATGCCATCGTCGGGTTTCTCGGCCACGACGAATTCGCGATCTTGCGCAATGCCGCCAGACAGGTCGATGACCATCGCTCTCCCTCCTCGTTTCGAGGGAGATTGTCATGCCGCGCGCGCCGGGTCATCCGCGAGGCCCACGCCGGGGCGATACCTCGCCATCCCGGACTTGCTCCGGGATGGCGAAGCGTCAGGCGTAAGGCGGCTTGTGCAGCCCCTTGGGGCTGGTGGTGAAGATCTCGCAGCCGTTCTCGGTAATGCCGATCGAGTGCTCGAACTGCGCCGACAGCGACTTGTCGCGGGTCACCGCCGTCCAGCCGTCGTTGAGCAGCTTCACCGGCGGCTTGCCGAGGTTGATCATCGGTTCGATGGTCATGAACATGCCCGGCTTGAGCAGAGGCCCGGTGCCGGGGCGACCGGCATGAACCACTTCGGGCGCATCATGGAACAGGCGGCCGAGGCCGTGGCCGCAGAACTCGCGCACCACGCCGTAGCGGTTCGCCTCGGCATAAGCCTGGATGGCGGCGCCGATGTCGCCCACGCGGTTGCCGGGCTTCGCCTGCTCGATGCCGATCATCAGGCACTCGTAAGTCACATCGACCAGACGGCGCGCCTTCAGCGGCACGTCGCCGACGAGGTACATGCGGCTGGTGTCACCGTGCCAGCCATCGAGCAACGGGGTGACGTCGATATTGACGATGTCACCGTCCTTGAGCGTCTTCTCGGACGGAATGCCGTGGCAAACGACATGGTTGATCGAGATGCAGCACGAATGCGCATAGCCGCGATAGCCCAGCGTCGCCGGGACCGCCCCGCCCGCGAGGGTCAGTTCGCGCACCTTGTCGTCGATCTCGGCGGTGGAAACGCCCGGCTGCACCATCGGCGCGATTTCGTCGAGGATCTTCGCGGCGAGCGCGCCGGCGCGGCGCATGCCCTCGAAGCCGTCGGGGCCATGCAGCTTGATGGTGCCGTCGCGCAGCAGCGCTTCCTGGCCGGGCTCTACGATCTGGTATTCGGTCATCCGCCCCAGATAGCGCATCCGGGGTGAAATTGCGAGATCAGGGTTTCACCGAGAAGGCCGAGCGATACTGCGGCTTGAGCGCGGCCATCACCTTGCCCGTCACCGGCACCGTCACTTCATAGCTGCCTTCCGCGTAAGGCCCGGCCTCATAAGGCGCGACGAGCACGCCGATGCGATCGAAGGTCTTGCGGTTGGTCGAGCCCAGGATCAGGGTCTGCGCGGTCGGGTCGATGCATTCGGTGAACATCTGCCCGCTGTCGCGCTGGACCGGCTCTCCGCGCTTGCCCGCGCGCGCCTTGTCGAGCCCGTCGCAGAACGGCGTGCGCAAGGCATCGCGCAGCGCATCCTGGCTGGTGAACAAGTCCAACGGCTTGCGCGCGGTATCCGCGCCGCGATCCCACAGCAGCGTTTCGAACCCGCTCATCCCGTGCGCGCCGCCGCTGTACTGGTACATCTCGGAGGACAGCGAGAGCCAGCCCGGCAGGTCGGTGACGACCTTCCAGTCCACCTGCATCGAATGCGCGTGATAGGGGAAGCCGTCCTTGGTCATCTCCGCCTTGTCGCTGCGCGCGGAGGAGACCAGTTCGCCCTTGGTATCGTCCAGCTTGCGGTCGAGCATCGCGCGCAACCCCGGCAGCGCCGCCGCCGCATCGGGGTAGGAATAGCCGAACTCGTAAAGGTCGTTCTCCTCCTTTTCCGAACGTCCCTTCACGGCGGGCGCTTCCGAGGGCGCTTCGGTGGAGGCCATCGGCAGCGCCTCTTCGCTGGCGACCGCCGTAGCGCTCGGCAGCGGATCGCTGTCGCTCGATCCGCTGCACGCGGCGGCAGCGAAGGCCAGAACAACAACCATACCGGAGTATCGCATCAAATTTCCTCTCGCACTCAGGCTCGGGTGGAGGCTAGAGAATCAGGCCATGAGCGACAAGAACGCATTGATCCAGCCCGACCGCGGCCAGCAGGCCGTCTCCATCCACCTCATCGACAAGGATGGACTGGAGAAATTCACGAAGGGGCTCACCGTTCCCCAGCGCGCCGTGCTGGAGGCCGCGCGCTTCGACGCAAGTGCCGGGGAATACGTCATTCTTCCCGAAGGCGATGGCTGGAGCGTGGCGGCAGGCGTGGCCGACGCCGCTACCCTCGGCGGCTGGTGCATGGCGAAACTCGCCGAGAAACTGCCTGCCGGAACCTATCGCCGTGCGGGTGGAGAACCGGGCGCGGCGATCTTCGGCTGGATTCTCGGCCAGTACAGCTTCGACCGCTACAAGGCCGACGCCGAGGACCACGACCCGCGCCTGCTCCTGACCGGCGAACCCGCGCAGATCGCCGCTCTCACCGCCGAGGCAGAGGCGGTCATGCTGGTGCGCGACCTCGTCAACACCCCCGCCGAGGACATGGGGCCTGCCCAGCTGGAGGCCGAGGCCGAAGCGCTGCACAAGGCGTTCCGCGCCGAGATCCGCGTCACGCGCGGCGAGGTGCTGGAGCGCGACTTCCCGATGGTTCACGCGGTCGGCCGTGCCGCGGGCCGCAGCCACGCGCCGCGCATGATCGAACTGGAATGGGGCGACCCGAAGAATCCGCGCATCGCGATCGTCGGCAAGGGCGTGTGCTTCGATTCGGGCGGCCTCGACGTGAAGCCCAGCGCCGGGATGCTGCTGATGAAGAAGGACATGGGCGGCGCCGCGCACGCCCTCGCCCTCGCGCGCCTGATCATGAGCGCCAACCTGCCGGTGCGCCTGCACGTGCTGGTCCCGGCGGTCGAGAACGCCATTTCCGGCAATGCTTTCCGCCCTGGCGACGTCCTGCGCAGCCGCGCGGGCATCACGGTGGAGATCGGCAACACCGATGCCGAAGGCCGCCTCATCCTGGGCGATGCGCTCACCCGGGCCGGAGAGAGCGAACCCGAACTCATCATCGACTTCGCGACCCTGACCGGCGCAGCCCGCGTCGCGGTCGGCCCCGACCTCCCCGCCCTCTTCACCCGCGAGGACGCGACGGCGGATGCCCTGCTCGCGGCTGGCAAGGCGGTCGACGACCCGTGCTGGCGCCTCCCCCTGCACGAAGGCTACCGCGAGTACCTCAAGTCCGACGTCGCCGACATCAACAATGCCGGTTCCAGCGGCTTCGCAGGCGCGAGCACGGCCGCGCTGTTCCTCGACCGCTTCGTGCCCAAGGGCGTGGACTGGGCGCATTTCGACACCTTCGCCTGGCGCCCCACCGCGAAGGCGGGCCGTCCCAAGGGGGGCGAGGCGCTTGGCCTGCGCGCGGCATGGCACATGCTGAGGCAGCGTTATGGCTGAACTTGCGAAAATCCCGTGTCTCGGCTAGGCGCGCGCATCTTTGACTTTGGAGACGCACCCGCGTTGGCATCTGTGGATTCGTATACTCGCCCTGACCAGACGGACGGCATGCTGGCCATGACCGGACCGAGCGCGAGCGCCGATCCCGGCTGTCTGCCCGTCCGCGGCGACCTCGCCCACATCAAGCTGGCAGGCCGCTATTTCGTGCCGCACTACGCCGTGCCGATGCCGCGCGCGCTCAAGTCCGGCGCGATCCTGCGCGTTTTCGGCCGCGACGATGCCGACGTAATCTCCGACCTGCCTGCAGGCGAAACCTTCAACGTGCTCGACATCGCCGGAAACTGGTCCTGGGGCCAGCTCGGCGATGACGGCGCGGTCGGCTACGTAGCTCTCTCGGATCTGGAAGCGGCATGACCACCAGCGTCTTCATCGACGGTGCGGCGGGCACCACCGGCCTCGAAATCGCCGACCGGCTGGCGGGCCGTAGCGAGTTCTCGCTCATCACGCTGAGCGATGACAAGCGCAAGGACGACGCCGCGCGGGCCGAGGCGCTGAACGACGCCGACGTCGTGATCCTGTGCCTGCCCGACGATGCCGCCAAGGCCGCCGTCGGCATGATCGCCAACGATCGCACCCGCGTGATCGACGCCTCCTCCGCCCACCGCGTCGCGGCGGGCTGGACTTACGGCTTCCCCGAGATCGTCGGCCACGACACCGTCGCGCAGGCCCGCTTCGTCAGCAATCCGGGCTGCTATCCCACCGGCTTCATCGGCCTCGTCGCGCCGCTGGTCCGCGCCGGACTGCTGCCCGCCGACTGGCCCTACGTGTGCCATGCCGTGTCGGGCTACTCGGGCGGCGGCAAGGCCCTGATCGCCCGTTTCGAGGACGACACCGACATCGCCTTCCGCGCCTACGGCCTCGCGCTTGGCCACAAGCATGTGCCCGAGATGAAGGCGCAGACGGGCATCGGCCACGATCCGATCTTCGCCCCCGCCGTGGTCCCCGCCCATCGCGGTATGCTCGTCGAAGTGCCGCTGCACCTTTCGATGATGCCGCAAGCCGGTTCGCCCGACGCCCTGCGCGCCGCGCTCAGCGAGTTCTACGCCGGCAGCAAGGTCGTGAAGGTCGAGGCCGACCAGCCCGACGAACTGCTGCTGCGCGCCTCGATGGAGCCGATCGACACCCTCACCCTGCGCGTGCTGGGTGCGAAGGACGGCGCGCAGGCGCGCCTCGTCGCGATCCTCGACAACCTCGGCAAGGGCGCGAGCGGGGCTGCGGTGCAGAACCTCAACATCATGGCCGGTCTCGACGAGACTGCGGGCCTGCGCCTCTAACTCGCCAAATTCGTCATTGCGAGCAAAGCGAAGCAACCCAGGGCAGCGTAAAGCTACCCTGGGTTGCTTCGCTTTGCTCGCGATTACACGGGGATGGCGCCCGCCGCGTAAAGCGCCATGCACAATTTTCAGGCACCCATTGCCCGAATATTGAACACAACATTTCCCAAACCCGCCACCCCATATGCGACAGATTGTTTACTGACCGGGTAAATCGCCCAAATCCGGTCTTTTCGCAGGCGCACACTCGGCCTATCAGTAGCGCCACCGCATTGGCACGATTCTTGATGGGAATCGCGCGCGAGGCTTCTGGTTCCCGGACCGGTTCCCTCAAGATACAGTCCGGGTGCAAGTGCAGGGGTCCAGGCAGGCGTGAAGAAAATCGAAGCCATCATCAAGCCGTTCAAGCTCGACGAAGTGAAGGAAGCGCTGCACGAAGTCGGCGTCTCGGGCATCACCGTCACCGAGGCCAAGGGCTTCGGGCGCCAGAAGGGCCACACCGAACTCTACCGCGGCGCCGAATACGTCGTGGATTTCCTCCCCAAGGTTAAGCTCGAAGTCGTCGTGCCCGACGCGCTGGCGGAGCGCGTGGTCGAAGCCATCGCCGACGCCGCGCAGACCGGCCGCATCGGCGATGGCAAGATCTTCGTCGTCCCCGTCGAGACTGCCGTGCGCATCCGCACCGGCGAACGCGACGACGACGCGCTGTAACGACACAGGAACGGGCTGCGACGGTGGGGGCCGTCGCATTCCCTCTATAAAATCAACCCTATCCTCTTTCGGGATCGGAAGAGTAACGCTGGAGAACCAAGAAAATGGCTAGTGCAAAGGACGTCCTCAAGAAGATCAAGGACGAGGAGATCGAGTGGGTCGATCTTCGCTTCACGGACCCCAAGGGCAAGTGGCAGCACCTGACCATGGTTTCGACCGTCCTCGGCGAGGACGAGCTGGAAGACGGCCTGATGTTCGACGGTTCGTCGATCGAAGGCTGGAAGGCCATCAACGAGTCGGACATGATCCTCAAGCCCGACCTCGACGCGGTCTACACCGATCCGTTCTCGGCCACCCCGATGCTGATCCTGTTCTGCGACATCGTCGAGCCCTCGACCGGTGAACTCTACGCCCGCGACCCGCGCTCGACCGCGAAGCGTGCGGAATCGTTCGTCAAGTCGGCCGGTTTCGGCGACACCGTGTTCGTCGGCCCCGAGGCCGAGTTCTTCATGTTCGACGACGTGAAGTTCTACGACGGCTACGACGGCAACGGTTTCAAGATCGACGACATCGAACTGCCGACCAACACCAACAAGGACTACGACGTGGGCAACCTCGCTCACCGTCCGCGTGCCAAGGGTGGTTACTTCCCGGTCGCTCCGGTCGACTCGGCTGTCGACATCCGCGCCGAGATGGTCTCGACCATGATCGAGATGGGTCTGCCCTGCGACAAGCACCATCACGAAGTCGCGTCCGCTCAGCACGAACTGGGCCTGACCTTCGGCAAGCTGGTCACCACTGCCGACCGCATGCAGATCTACAAGTACGTCGTGCACATGGTCGCACAGGCTTACGGCAAGACCGCCACGTTCATGCCCAAGCCGATCATGAAGGACAACGGTTCGGGTATGCACACGCATATCTCGATCTGGAACGAGGGTGAGAACACCTTCGCCGGCAACGGCTACGCCGGTCTGTCGGAGACCTGCCTGTACTTCATCGGCGGCGTCATCAAGCACGCCAAGGCCCTCAACGCCTTCACCAACCCGACCACCAACAGCTACAAGCGCCTGGTCCCGGGTTACGAAGCACCGGTTCTGCTCGCCTACTCGGCGCGCAACCGTTCGGCCTCGTGCCGCATCCCCTACGGTGCCGGCACCAAGGCGAAGCGCGTGGAATTCCGCTTCCCCGACGCGATGGCCAACCCCTACCTGTGCTACGCTTCGCTCCTGATGGCCGGCCTCGACGGCATCAAGAACAAGATCCACCCGGGCGAAGCCATGGACAAGAACCTGTACGATCTGCCGCCGGCCGAACTCGCCGAAGTGCCGACCGTCTGCGGTTCGCTGCGTGAAGCTCTGGACGCCCTCGCGGCCGACCACGCCTTCCTTCTCGAAGGCGGCGTGTTCACCGAGGACCAGATCGAAGCCTACCTCGAACTCAAGTGGCCCGAAGTGCTGCGCTGGGAAACCACGCCGTCGGCCGTCGAGTTCGACATGTACTACAGCGCCTGATCCTTCGATCAGCGCTGGCGACACGTTCGCCGAGAGGGGGCGTCCGGAGCAATCCGGGCGCCCCTTTCGCGTTCCGGGACAACGCCCTCTTTCGTCATTGCGAGCGAAGCGAAGCAATCCGGGGCAGTGTTACGCCCCCTTGGACTGATTCGCTTCGCTCGCAATGACGACCAATGAATGCTTAGCACCTGTCATTACAAATCCGGATAACGCTACCCTCCCTCAAGAATCCACTTTCCTACAATACCGGCGTGGATGTACCTCATGCGCATCCCGCAAGAGACGGGACCGTATCTGGCGGCGTAATCGCCGTATTCACACCTATTCGGGCGCACAAAATGTAGTTGTTCTGCACGCGATACTGCGTGCGCCGTCTGTAGCGAAAGGGCACGTACATGAATCGCAAGCCGATCTTTGATGCCGTCCGCAAGATGCTGGGCCGTCCGTTCACACAGGCCGAAGTCGATGCGCTGGACAAGGCCATCGACCTTTCCACCGGCGGGTTGACCGCCAGCCTCGCCCCCGAGCCGGTCGCCGCGAATCCCCCCGCTGCGGCGACCGGCCGCGTGCTGGGCGCCGCCGGGGCCAAGCTCATCAAGAAGTGGGAGGGCTGCGCCAGGCGCCTCGCCGACGGCACTTTCGCCGCCTACCCCGACCCCGGCAGCATCGACGGCAAGCCCTGGACGATCGGCTGGGGCTCCACCGGCTCGGACGTGAAGAAGGGCGTCGTGTGGACTCAGGCGCAGTGCGATGCACGCTTCGACGTCGACATGGTCGATTACGTCAAGGAAGTGGCCGCCTTTCTCGGCTCTGCCGCGACGTCGCAGAACCAGTTCGACGCGCTCGTCTCGTTCCACTACAACACGGGCAAGATTTCGAGTTCGACGCTGGGCAAGCTGCACAAGGCGGGTGACTTCGCCGGGGCGCAGGCCCAGTTCGGCAAGTGGGTCTACAACGACGGCAAGCCGATGGCGGGGCTCAAGAACCGCCGCGCGGACGAGGCCAAACTCTACGGGACAGCATGACCGAAACGAAGACCCCCGCGCAATTGATCGACGCACGCATTGCCGAACTTGGCGACTGGCGGGGGGAGGTGCTGGCGAGGGTGCGCGCGGTGGTCCTCGCCGCGCTGCCCGAAGCGGTGGAGGAATGGAAGTGGCGCGGCGTGCCCACATGGTACGCGGGCGGCGGCATCGTCTGCACCGGGGAGACCTACAAGGCAGTGGTCAAGCTGACGTTCGCCAAGGGGGCATCGGTGCCCGATCCGACAGGACTGTTCAACGCCAGCCTCGACGGCAACGTGCGCCGCGCCATCGACATTCACGAGGGCGATGCGATCGACGAGGCGGCGTTGTCGGCGCTGCTGCGCGAGGCGGCGGCACTGAACGGGGCCAAGAAGCGGTGACAGTGCTGCACGCGAGGGGGATTCGACAAGCTCAGGGTGAGCGGAGGTAGAGTAAACCTCTCAAACCCGCTCAGGGTGAGCTTTTCGAAGCCCCCTCGGCACAATCGGTAAGGGTCAGCCCGGCACCGCACCCGTCTCCACGCCGGTCCTGTCGTGAAGGGCGAAGCGGTCGACGATGTCCGCGCTCGCCCGGTTGTAGCCGATCACTTCAACGCTGCGTCCGTCGCGCTGGAGCCGCTCAACGATCTTGTCCAGCGCGCCGACGCCCGAGATGTCCCAGAAATGCGCTGCCGAAACATCGATCACGACGTGCCCGGCGCCCGCCTCGGCCTGGAAGGCGCGGATAAAGCGGTCAACCGAAGCGAAGAATATCTGGCCCGAGACCCGGTAGATGGCGATGCCGTTCACTTCGCCGCGCTCCACCGCGAACATGCGCTGGACCTTGCCTGCGAAGAACACACCCGAAAGCAGCACCCCCGCCAGCACGCCGAGCGAGAGATCGCGCGTCGCCACGACGACGCCGACCGTCACCAGCATCACCACCGATGACGTGGGCGGATGGCGCCTGAGATTTGCGATCGAGGCCCAGCTGAACGTCCCGATCGAGACCATGATCATGACCGCGACCAGCGCGGGCATCGGCACCCGGCCGACCCACGGCCCCAGCACCGCCAGCAGGAACAGCAGGAAGGCGCCCGCAACGAAGGTGGAGAGCCTGCCGCGTCCGCCCGAGGTCACGTTGATCACCGACTGCCCGATCATCGCGCAGCCGCCCATGCCGCCGAAGACGGCCGCCACCACGTTGGCACCGCCCTGGCCGATGCACTCCGCGCGCTTGTCGCTGTCGGTCTGGGTCATGTCGTCGACGATCTGTGCGGTGAGCAGCGATTCGAGCAGGCCCACCGCCGCCATCGTCAGCGAATAGGGGGCGATGATCCGCAGTGTCTCGAAGGTCAGCGGCACTTGCGGAAGCGCGAAGCTGGGCAGGCCCTCGGGCAGCTTGCCCATGTCGGCCACGGTGTTGACCGGCAGGCCCATGCCGATGGAGATCGCCGTCAGCACCAGTATCGCCACCAGCGGCGAAGGCACGGCCTTCGTCACGCGCGGGAACAGATAGATGATCGCGAGCCCGCCCGCAACCATGGCGTAAGCCTGCCAGCCCACGTTGGTCAGTTGCGGCAACTGCGCCATGAAGATCAGCACGGCCAGTGCATTGACGAACCCGGTAATGACCGAGCGCGACACGAACTGCATGACGAGGTCGAGCCGCAGCAGGCCCGCGATGGCCTGGAACACGCCCATCAGGATGGTCGCGGCGAAGAGGTATTCGACCCCGTGATCGCGCACCAGCGGCCCGACCAGCACGGCCACGGAGGCCGTCGCCGCCGAGATCATCGCCGAGCGCCCGCCGACAAGCGCGATGACCATCGCGATGGCCACCGAGGCATAGAGGCCGACGCGCGGGTCCACTCCGGCGATGATGGAAAAGCCGATCGCCTCGGGGATCAGCGCGAGGGCGACGACGATGCCGGCGAGCACGTCGCGGTGCACGAAGGCGGCATCACCGAACCACTCCCGGCGGTAACGGGTAAGTGTGTCTGACATGGAAATTCCACAACAAGGCACGGTTACAGAACGATGGGCACTCAATGGCGCCGAAGGTTTCAGAACATGTGTGATGTTGTCCGGCGGATCGGCGGCCGGAATAGCCACCCGGAATCTCACCGGGTCCTTGCGATTGCCGCCCCGTTAGCGCAGCCGCCCGCCGGTTTGCAAGTCGGTTGCCGGTCGGGAGGCAGGCCGATTGCTGCGGAGGCATCAAAGTTGGCTGGTGGCATCGCGCATAGGGCCTGGACAAGCTCAGTCCGAGCGGGGTCAGCTTCGGCAGTGCTACGACAGCTTGCGCCCCGTGGCGGACATCGACAGGTTGGCCCGAACCGCCTAATGCTGACAAAGTGCACGTCAGGGGACTTGAGAATGCGCTTATTGCGTTGGTTTTGGAACGTGCAGATTTCAGTCAGAGCGAGAGCTCTTATAGGGATATTGTCCTTAAGCGTATGCATCGGTTTGTTGATTGCCGGGCCTTTGCTGATTGATCACATGAGCGAAAATTCCTTATTCATCAAATTCACGGCGACGATGGGAATACTCGGCATCGTGGCGGGCGTTAGTTCTGTCTCGAAGTGGATGCGTGACCGGGGAATCATACGATAGCAGCGAAGCACTTGCGGCATGCCAATCCTGTGGGCTTATGTCCGCAAACCACCCTTACCGGACATGCCACCCCCGCGCAGCCAGCACTTGCCGGAATGCCCAAAGGCGCGGCGCAGCCTTTTGTCTCAGGCCCCCTTGGCCGTTACCCCTTGGTGACGGCAGGCATTCCGTCCTTGGGACCGGTCGCGCCGTCGCCGCGGTGCGGATTGGAGACGGCGGCGGCGATCAGGCGGTCGTGTTCGGCGGTGTCGATGCGTTCCCACCCGGCGCGGCCCAGCTTTTCCATGGGGCGGTAGCGCACCTTGTACTGCATGCGCGCCGAACCCTCGACCCAGTAGCCGAGGTAGACGTAGCCCAGGCCCATTTCCTGCGAGCGGCGAACGTGGTCGAGGATGATGTAGTTGCCTAGTCCCTGCCGCTCGCTCTGCGGATCGTAGAACGAGTAGATCATCGAGAGTCCGTCGCACTGGCGGTCGGTAAGGCAGGCACCAACGAGACGGCCGGGCACGACGCCGTCGGCGGAAGGCTCGCGATATTCGATGACGTAGCTGGTGACCGGCGTGTGCTCCACCATGTCGGCGAAGTCGACCTCGTCCATCGTGGTCATCCCGCCCTCGGGGTGGCGGACCGAGAGATAGCGCTGCAGCAGTTCGAACTGCTCGCTGGTGGACCAGGGGCGGCAGACGGTGGCGACGAGGTCCGAATGCGCCTCCAGCGTGCGCTTCTGCGTGCGCGAGGCACGGAATTCGGAGGCGACGACGCGCACCGAGACGCAGGCGTTGCAGTCGATGCAGGAGGGGCGATAGGCAACGGTCTGGCTGCGGCGGAAACCGATACGGCCCAGCGCATCGTTCAGCGAATCGGCGTGAGGACCCTTGAGTTCGGTGAAGACCTTCCGCTCGCTACGGCCCGGCAGGTACGGGCACGGCGCCGGGCTCGTCACGAAAAAGCGCGGGAATCGAACGGGAGCCGTCACCTAACTGGATCTTCCTCTAGCGTTGCGGCCGGCCTTTATGTCCGTCTGCTGTCCCAAATATGCATAGCGCTGCAGCGTCTTGCGAGTCTTTTAACCACAAAAACCGACCGGTTTGCGGTGAAATCGCCCCGGACTGGCGGTATCGACCCGCCGCCGTACCAATTCGGGGCGATGGACCGATGTAATCGTTACCTCGAAGGATATACCTCCATATCGCCCGAAGCCAATCCCTTTCGACTCATTCGGTTTCGACGAGCTTCACTTCATAGCCTTCGCGGCGCAGCCCGGCGACCAGCGCCTGCAGCTGTTCCTTGTCGCGTGCCTCGCACTCGATCTCGGTGACGAGCCCCTTCGCCGGAAGGTGCGTGAAGATGCGCTGGTGGAAGACCTCGATGATGTTGACGTTGTGTTCGTGGAAAATCTTGGCGACCTTGAACAGCGCTCCGGCGCGGTCCTGCAGGCCGATGCGCAGGCGGGCAAGACGGCCCGAGCGGGCGAGGTCGCGCAGCAGCACGTTCGCCAGCAGGCGCGTGTCGATGTTGCCGCCCGACAGCACGAGGCCGACCTTGCGACCGACGAACAGCTCACGGTTGTTGATCACGGCGGCAAGGCCCGAGGCGCCCGCCCCCTCCACCAGCGTCTTCTCGATCTGCAGCAGCAGCGCCAGGGCGCTTTCGATCTGCGATTCGCTGACCAGCAGGAACTCGTCGAGCAGCGGGCGCAGCACCTTCGAGGTCATCAGCCCCGGTGCGATCACCGCGATGCCTTCCGCCAGGGTATCGCCGCCGATCGGCAGGTTGGTGCCCTTGAGCAGGTTGTACATCGAGGGATAGAGCTGCGCCTCGACGCCGATCAGGCGGATCGCCGGATTGATATCGCGGGCGACGGTGCCCATCCCCGAGGACAGCCCACCGCCGCCGACCGGCAGCACCAGCGTGTCGAGGTCGGGCACGTCCTCCAGCATCTCCAGCGCCACCGTGCCCTGTCCGGCCGCGACATTCGGATCGTCGAAGGGGTGGACGAAGGTGAGGCCGAGTTCGCCTTCCAGCTTGCGTGCGTGGGCATAGGCCTCGTCGAAGCTCTCGCCCTCCAGCACGACCTTGCCGCCCACGCTCTCCGTCTGCATGACCTTTACCGTCGGCGTGGTCTTGGGCATGACGATGGTGACGGGCACGCCGAGCCGCGTGCCGTGATAGCTGAGGCCCTGCGCATGGTTGCCGGCCGAGGCGGCGATGACGCCGCGCGCCTTCTGCTCCTCGGTCAGCAGCATCAAGGCATTGAGCGCGCCGCGTTCCTTGTAGGCGGCGGTGAATTGCAGGTTCTCGAACTTGAGCCAGATCTCGGCGCCGGTGATCGCGCTCAGGGTTGAGCTGAATAGCGTCGGCGTGCGCACGACCATGCCCGAAATTCGCTCCGCCGCCGCGCGCACGTCGGATGCGGTCAGCGGGGCGTCGGTGACGTCCGCGGGAGCGATGTTGAGCAGAGTCTGGTCCATAGACCCGCGCGCCTACCGGAAACGGCGAAGGATGGAAAGGACGTCGTGCCCGGGCGCGGGAGCTTCGACGGGCTCCGGCTGAACGGATTCGGGAGGTTTTCACTAAATTCGCTCATGCCGAGCCTGTCGAAGGGTCGCCCATGGCGGTTTGCTTTTGGCCAAAAGGCGCTAAGAACGGGCTATGACCGAAGAGACCGTCCCCGAAGCCCCTGCCGTCCCGGCCGTACCCCCGCGCAAGGTCTCGATGATCGGGCTGGGCACCATGGGCGGCGCGATCGCGCGGCATATCGCGCAGGCCGGACACGAGCTGACGATCTACAACCGCACGCCCGAGCGCGCACGCAAGTGGCGCGACGCCAACCCCGGCCTCGCCCACCGCATCGCCGCCAACCCGGCCCACGCGGCGCAGGACGCTGACGTGGTCATCACCTGCGTCGGCAACGACGACGACCTTTCCGACGTCGTGCTCGGCCCCAACGGCGTGTTCCGCATGTTGAAGCGCGGCGGCACCTTCATCGACCATACCACCGTCTCGGCGCGCATCGCGCGGCAGATCTCGGTGGAGGCGCGCGACCTCAAGATCCACTGCGTCGATGCGCCGATGACCGGATCGCAGATCGGCGCGGAGAACGGCACCCTCACCCTGATGTGCGGCGGCCGCGACGATGCGCTCGAAGCCGCGCGCCCCATCATGGAGAGCTACTCCAGCCGCATCGTCCACGTCGGCAAGGCGGGCTCGGGGCAGATCGCCAAGATGGCCAACCAGATCTGCATCGCCGGCAATGTCGCCGCCTTGGCGGAGGCGGTGCGGTTCGCGCAGGCATCGCACCTCGACATGGACAAGGTCTACGAGGCGATTTCGGGCGGCGCCGCGCAGTCGTGGCAGATGGACAACCGCTGGAAGACCATGGACGCGGGCGAGTTCGACTTCGGCCTCGCGATCGACTGGATGCGCAAGGACCTCGGCCTCAGCCTGGAGGAAGGCCGCGGGCTCGGCGTCTCGCTGCCGGTGGCGGCGCTGGTCGACCAGTTCTTCTCCGACATACAGGCGCAGGGCGGCGGGCGACTCGACACGAGCGCCATCATCAAGCGGCTCCCCCAGAAGGGTAAATCGTGAATTCATGGATTGCGGCAGCGGCCACGCTGCTTTCGGGTACGGCGCTGGCATCTCCGGCGCTGGCCGACGTGCTCGTGGACAACGTCGAGGGCGTCACCCCTGACGGCAAGGGCGGCGTGGAGCGCTTCGAGGGCTTCCTAATCGACCCGGAAGGGAAAGTCGCCCAAGTCTTCCACAAGGGCGACAAGCGCCCCAAGAAGGTGGAATACAAGGTCGACGGCAAGGGCCGCATCCTCGTGCCCGGCATGATCGACGCGCATGGTCACGTCATGGCGACCGGATTCGCAAAGATGACGCTCGACCTGTCGATGACGAAGTCGCTCGACGAAGCGCTCTCGCGCATCGCCGCGTGGACCGCCGCGCATCCCGAGGCGCCGTGGATTCTCGGCGGCGGCTGGAATCAGGCGAGCTGGGGGCTGGACCGCATGCCCACCGCCGCCGAACTCGACACGGTGACCGGCGGCAAGCCCGCGTGGCTCACCCGCATCGACGGCCACGCGGGCTGGGCCAACTCCGCCGCGCTTGCGGCAGCAGGCGTTACCGCCACAACGGCAGACCCGGCAGGCGGCGAAGTGCTGCGTGTCGCGGGGTCGAAGGCTCCGGCGGGCGTGCTGATCGATGCCGCCACCGCCCTCGTCGAGAAGAAGCGCCCCAGGCCGCGCCCCGAGGATGCCGATACCGCGTTCGGCGAGGCGCAGCTGCAGTTCCTGGCGGCGGGCGTCACCACCGTCGCCGACATGGGCACCTCGATCGAGGACTGGCAGACCTTCCGCCGCGCCTCCGACAAGCACCAGCTGCGCATGCGCGTGGTCGCCTATGCGGGCGGGATCGAGGCGATGACGCTGATCGGCGGCCCCGGCCCGACGCCGTGGATCGACGACGACCGGCTCAAGATGAACGGCGTGAAGCTCTACCTAGACGGCGCGCTGGGCTCGCGCGGGGCGTGGCTCAAGGCACCTTACGCCGACGATGCGAGCACCAAGGGCCTGCCGCAGATGAGCCAGACCCAGCTCGGCAACCTGATGAGCCGCGCGGCGATGGACGGCTTCCAGGTCGCGGTCCACGCCATCGGCGACGAGGCCAATGCCACGGTGCTCGATTCGATCGAGGAACTGTCGCAGACCTACAAGGGCGATCGCCGCTGGCGCATCGAACATGCGCAGATCGTCGATCCCGCCGACATCCCCCGCTTCGGCCGCAATGGCGTGATCGCCAGCATGCAGCCGCAGCACGAAGCCTCCGACCGCGTCATGGCCGAGGCGCGCCTCGGCCCGCAGCGGC